>NZ_JBHSFT010000046.1:0-126780 GCF_042654105.1 Oceanobacillus aidingensis
CTTCTAGCGTATGTTTGGTTATTCTTTTAGACATTAAAAATACTCCCTTCCTAGTAGGAGAGAATTTTTATTATTTCTCTGTCTACTATAAAGGGAGCATATCAGCTTGGAACCATGCTTTTTTTATTGGTTATTCTACGGATTCAAATAATGGAATCATCTTTTGTGTTGCTACATCCAATAATCCTAAATCAGTAATTCGTACTTCAGGGATGACAGTTAAGGTTAAAGAAGATAATGCCATCGAAGGAGAGCGTCTGCCAACCTTTACTCCCATGGAATCTGCTGTTTGATTAAAGGAATCAATTTTTGGTGCAAGCTCTTCCACAGGTTCCGCTGCCATTAATCCGGCAATCGGCAAGTTAACTTGTGCTTTGACTTCTTGATTAGATACAAGGCAAAGTCCGCCGCCGGAAGCTTCTAATTGCTTGGCAGCTAGAAGCATATCCTTTGTATTTTTTCCAACAACGACAAGGTTATGGCTGTCATGCGCAATCGTAGTAGCATAAGCTCCTTCTTTTAATCCAGCATTTTTCAATATACCTACAAATGGTTTTCTACCTTGCCCATGTCTTCCAGTTACTGAAACATATAGGCAATCCTCTGGGAGAGATGAAATAACCCCATTTACAGCTTCCAGTTCCACCGTTCTTTTCTGTGTAGTACCGATTGGAAGCATCTCCATCGTATTGATTCTTACTTTTCCGTTCTGTACGGGTGAAGTAATTTGAAAATCTTCTTCTGTTAATACAGGGATGGAAACTGTATTTTTTGTTAGTGGCGGTACTTCACTGGATAGGGTTTCTGTTAAATGCTTCTCCTCCACCAATTGTTTTCCTTCGACAAATACATCGTTGATATCCATCTCATCAAGGGAGTTGACAAGGGAGAAGCTGGCGATATAGCCGGAGGCAATCGCTCCCTGATCTCTCAATCCGAAACGGACCGCACCATTTAAACTTGCATAGCGAATTGCTAATGGTGCGGGAATTCCTTCTTCAATACAGCGGCGGACGACCCGGCTCATTTGTCCGTTTTTCAGCATATCACTAGGTTCCACATCATCTGTACACATGGCAATATTGGAAGCGTAAGGAAGAACCTTCCATGCTTCTGCAGCAATGTCAGCAAATTGGCTGACACTGGATTCCCGGATATAGATCAGCATGCCAGCCCTTAATTTCTCAATAATTTCATCTGATTTACGGCTTTCATGATCTGTATTTACTCCAGCAGCAAGGTAGGCGTGCAAATCTTTTCCTGATACTCTTGGCAGATGGCCTTCGTTCAGCTTATTTTTTTGCAGACCAGCTTCCACAATGCCTGCCATTCGATCATCTTGGTTAATGACACCGACATAATCCATGACTTCAGCAACACCGACTGCTTCCGGCAAGTCTAATAGTTCATTAATATCTTCCGGACCAAATGCTGCCCCAGCTGTCTCCACACCTGGGACCGCTGGTACGCAAGAAGGAATGGTAAGTAAGAATTGTACGGGCAGATTTCTGCTGGCGGCTGCCATGTATTCCACACCTTCTTTTCCAAGGACATTTCCGATTTCATGCGGGTCGATAACTGCTGTTGTGGTGCCATGACGTAAAACTTCGCGGGCAAACATGTCTGGTGTAACCATTGTGCTTTCGATATGCACATGACAGTCAATCAATCCTGGAATGGCATATTTTCCTTTTGCATCGATTTCTTTTTCACCCTCGATAGGAAAGGAAGGTTTGCCATTTTCATACGCAGCAATTGCACTAAAACGATTTTCTTTTATGCCGATATCGGCAGGATATACTTCTGCAGTAAATACGTTAACCAGCTGTGCATTCCGGATAACTAAATCCATTTTGATATCTCCGCGTGCTGCAGCTACGATTTGGTTGCGACTATATTTCATCATTTTTTTCCTCCTTGTGTTGCTTTATTCTGCTAAGGTTATAAAATAAATAATCAATGGGATAACAAGAACAAACAGTCCCGGATGAACTTCTTTTATCCGGCCAGACAAGCTTTTTACAACAACATACATAATAATACCGGCAGAAATTCCGTTTCCGAAATTAAAAGTGAAAATGGTGATTACGATGGTAATAAATGCCGGCAATGATTCCGTAACTTCTGTGAAATCAATGTTTTTAACAGAAGAAAGCATGGTTAACCCAACTAAAATCAAGGCTGGAGCTGTTGCTTCTGTAGGAATAATCATAATAATCGGCGTAACGAATAAGGTTGCTAAAAATAAAATTCCTGTAGAAACAGCAGTTAATCCAGTACGGCCGCCTGCTTCGACGCCAGCTGCAGATTCCACATAGGTTGTCATGACAGGGACAGAGAAGAAGGAGCCCAAGGTGGTACCGCCTGCATCCACTAAGAAAGGCTTATCAATATTCGGCAGGTTTCCATTCTTGTCCAGCATGTTCCCTTTTCCAGCAACACCCAGCATGGTGCCGAGGCTGGAGAAGAAGTCCGGTACGAAAAAGGCCAGCATAAATGGGAAATATGCCATTTTTAATGCATCCATGATATCTAATTGAAATAATACTGGTCCCGGACTTTCAGGTAATGAAAATATGGATTCAGGAAGCTGAGTTACTCCCATTGGAATACCAATAATGGTTACAAGCGCAATTCCGATTAATAAATGTCCGCGCACATTTCGTGCTAAAAGAACACTCATAATGAGAAATCCAATTAAAGCGAGTATAGCACTGGGGGAGCTGACATCGCCTAATTGCAGAGAATTTGCACCCTCATCAGCAACCACCAGCCCCGCATTTCGAAAACCGATGAGTGCAATAAATAAACCGACACCTGCACCAATAGACAATTTGATTGCCGGCGGAATAAGGCGAACTATCAATTTTCTTAAACCGAAGATGGTAAATAATACGAATAGGATACCTGAGATAAATACCATACCCATCGCGGTTTGCCAAGGAATTCCTTCAGCGAGAACCAAAGTGACTGCTAAAAAAGCAACAGAGCCCAGGCCGGGAGCAAGGGCAAACGGACGGTTACTGTATAACCCCATTAGTATAGTGACTATTCCTGTCATCAGGATGACGGAAACAGTAATAGGCCCTACAGGCATCCCCGCTTCCTCCAGCATTCCAGGAACAATGATAAGAACGTATAGCATGGTCATAAACACAGTTAATCCTGCTGTCAATTCTGTTCGTGTATCTGTTTTGTTTTCCGTTAAATGAAAGAATTGATTAAGTTTGTTAGAAAACTTCATAAGATGACGATCTCCTTCTAAATGAATTGTTGGATGTGTCTCGTAAAATAAACAAAGTTCGGAAAAAACAGGATATCCCTGTATTTCCGAACTTTGTAAGTTAAAGTTATGTGTAACAGAATTGTACCAATTCAAAACCCAAATAAATGCTATAGTTAACATAGACTTTAACTACGTAGTCCGGTTCTTTGACGGGAACCAGGTAGAAACGCTCAGACCATATTACTGAGAATATACGAGTTAAATACACTTAAGTTACTATAGCAGACAGTGGTTGAAATATCAACATAAAAAATGAACGTTTTGAGGAAAAATAGATTTATTGTTCGTGTTTTCTGGGTAAACTGCTAACATATAAGAATATGTAAGAGAAATTCCTTTTACATCTGTCTCAAGTATTGTTAAAATAGAAAGTTGTCAGCTTGGATAGGAGGACATGCCATGGAGCAATCAAATGTTGAGAAATTATTTAAATCTATAGATGAAGTTACTGAAATCATACAAAATGCAAAAAATGAAACCTATCTGGAAAGTTTGATTATCGCTTTAAATATCATCTTAGATGATGGAGCTCAAGATGAGTTAGACGATGTTACAAAGCACAAGGTTGCAAAACCGGTTCAAACAGTTAATGAAGAAGAATTTGATGCAGAAACGTATCGAAAAGCGTTAAGCCTGTCTATTTTAAAAGGGATGAAAGGGGCTTCGCAACAGCAGCATTTAATGACGCCTGATACAGTCGGCTTTTTAATCAGCTACCTGACAAATAAGCTGATTGATAAAAAAGGGCAAATAAGTCTTTTTGACCCGGCTGGCGGGACAGCTAATCTGCTTACCATCGTCTTGAATCAATTGGAAAATCCTTTTAAAGCATATGCTTCTGAAGTCGATCCCGCGTTGATAGAGCTGGCTGTGTTAAATGCCAATTTGCAGAAAAAAGAAATCAGCTTTTATCATCAAGACAGTTTACGGCCTTTCCTGATAGAGCCTGTAGATATGGTTGTCACAGATCTTCCAGTAGGGTATTATCCAGATGATGTGACAGCGGAAGAATATCAATTAAAGGCTGATAAAGGAAATTCTTACGCACATCATTTATTTATAGAGCAGAGTTTGAAATATTTAAAAGAGGGCGGCTTTTTTATCGGTGTTATCCCGGAATTTTTATTTGACAGTGATCAATCGGACAAGCTGCATGCGTTTTTCCAGGAAACTGCACATATTGTCGGAGTCATCCGCTTGCCGGAAACATCTTTCAAGTCAAAAAATCAGGCGAAAAGTGTATTAATCCTGCAGAAAAAAGGGTATGGTACAAAAGAACCGAAGCAGCCGTTACTTGTACAATTGCCTTCATTTAAGAATGCGCAAGCAATGGCAGATATTATCAAACAAATCAATGAATGGTTTACATCCTATCCAAATAGGATTAAATGAAAATATAGGAGTGGAATGAAAATGAGTAATGTATTAGCAATTAATGCGGGGAGTTCATCTTTAAAATTTCAATTGATAAAAATGCCTGAAGAGGAAGTAGCGGCAATCGGCCTAGTAGAAAGAATCGGATTACCAGAATCTGTTTTTAAAATGGAAGCAAATGGAGAAGAAGAAAAAACAGTTACAGATATTCCAGATCATAGTGTAGCAGTAAAAATGTTATTAGATGCTTTAATTTCTCAAGGAATTATTCAATCATTTGATGAGATTGATGCGGTAGGACACCGTGTTGTTCATGGAGGAGAGTATTTCTCTGATTCGGTTTTATTAGATGATGAAGCAATTCAAAAAATTGAGGAAGTATCTGAACTGGCTCCTTTGCATAACCCTGCTAACTTGACTGGAATCAATGCTTTTAAAGAAATTCTTCCAGATGTTCCAATGGTGGCAGTATTTGATACAGCGTTCCATCAGTCTATGCCGGCATCTTCTTATTTATATAGCTTGCCAAGAAACTATTATGAAGACTATGGAATTCGTAAATATGGATTCCACGGAACTTCTCATAAATATGTTTCTGAGCGTGCGGCGGAGCTTTTAGGAAGACCGTTGGAAAGTCTTCGTTTAATTTCTTGCCATATTGGTAATGGCGCCAGTGTTACAGCAATTAAAGATGGGAAATCAATGGATACTTCAATGGGCTTTACACCGCTAGCCGGAGTAACCATGGGGACAAGATCTGGAAATATTGACCCTGCCTTGATTCCTTATATTATGCAGCGTACTGGGAAAACAGTTGACGAGGTATTGCATGTATTAAATAAAGAAAGTGGAATGCTGGCATTATCTGGGTTCTCTAGTGATTTACGTGATATTCAGGATGAAGCAGATACGAATGAACGAGCTGAGCTTGCATTAAATGTGTTTGCTGGGCGTATTCATAAGTATATTGGATCGTATGCTGCTAAAATGAATGGCGTGGATGCAATTATATTCACTGCAGGTGTAGGGGAAAATAGCATTGCTATACGTGAAAAAATTCTTACCGGTTTAGAATTCATGGGCATTTATTGGGACCCAAAACTAAATGATGTTCGCGGGAAAGAACAATTCATCAACTACCCGCATTCTCCAGTAAAAGTAATGGTCATTCCGACAAATGAAGAAGTAATGATTGCCCGGGATACCGTTCGTTTAAGTCAATAACATATACAGCCCAAAAAGCCTTTTTACTCATGAAGCTTATCGAGTAAAAAGGCTTTTTCAATACATTTTTAATAGGAAAATAAAAAGATTCTTAAAAAGTTCTAGCGCGTAACAAGCACGTCGCAGCTGGCATATCTCGTAATGCTTTCAGATACACTTCCAATTAAGAAGCGCTCTACAGCATTCATCCCGGTTGCCCCGCACATGATTAAATCAGCTTCAAAATTAGCCGCTATTTCTTTAGCAATTTTGACTTTAGGAGACCCATATTCAATGCAGCGGACAATATCTGTTAATCCGGCAGCTTCAGCCTGTTTGACGTAATCATCCAATAATTCTTTCGCATACGTCTCTGCTCTTTCGGATAAAGAACGGTCATACGCTTCAGCTGTTGAGAAATTACGAGAGTCCACGACATGAGCAAGAATCAATCGAGCATTATTTCGTTTAGCAACAGCGAGCGACTTAGTAAAAGCCTTTTCAGCTGCTTTCGATCCATCTACTGCGACAACAATATTTTTATATTCCATCATGATTCATCTCCCCTTTCTACTATTATTATATACCTGATTTGTAAGCGTTACAAACGAATAAATGTAAATTACATAACATTTCGAAAAAAAGTCAAAAAAGCAAATGAAATGATTCTAAAATTCGAAAAATGCTTGACAGTCGAGCTTAAAACAATTTTAGAATCAATAAAACCCCGGTCTTCTGCAGACCGGGGTTTTCGTAATTTAAAAACTAAGAAATAATTTGTAATGTTTTTGGATATTTTGTCAGCTCTAAAGGCATATAATTGGTCGTAAACAGCATATCTTCAATTCTTACGCCGCCAATATTTGGAACATAGATTCCAGGTTCAATCGTAAAACACATTCCAGGTTCGATAGGAAGGGTGTTTTCGCTGTGCATGGAAGGATATTCATGTGTTTCAATTCCCAATCCATGCCCAAGCCGGTGTGTGAAATAGTCACCGTATCCTTGCTCTGTAATATAATTTCTTGCGATTTTATCTAATTCGCCGACTGCAGTGCCGGTTCTGCTTGCATCTATCGCTCTTTCTTGTGCTTCCAACACCGTGTCATATATCTGTTTCTGTTCATCTGAGATATTACCAAAGGCAACAGTCCTTGTAATATCAGAGCAATAACCTTGATAAATAACTCCTAAATCGAAGAGAACGAAACTATTTTTCTCTAACTGCGTTTTATCAGGATTTCCGTGAGGGGAGGCTGTTTTTGAACCGAATAAAGCCATGGTCTGAAAGGACATCTCGCGTATACCCTGTTTTTTTAAGGTGTGCTCAATGGTCGCAACTACCTCTAGTTCGGAGACACCTTCTTTTAAGGCTTCCACACCAGTTTTAACACCTAAATCTGCTAATTCAGCGGCTGTCCGTAATAAATCATGCTCTTTTTTGGTTTTAATTAAACGCAGATTTTGGATAACTGGCGTGGCATCTATATAGGCCGTATCCGGGAAGATTTCTTGAAGCTGGTTATAACGGTAAAGCGTCAGATGGTCTTTTTCCACTGCCATGACAGCTGGTTCTTTTTCTTGTTTCTTTAAGAACGCCTGTAAGGAATGCCAAGGATTTTCATGGTCATAATAGCTTACAATCAAATGCTCCCATCCGGCATTTCTTGCATCATCTTCTTCCATTTTAGGTAATAGAAATATCGGGTCGATTCCGTCCATAACAAGGATTCCGATAACTCTTTCATGCGGATCAGTATAGTATCCGCTTAAATAATATACATTTGCTTTGGAGCTGATAAAACAACTGTCCGCTTGCTGTTTTTTTAGCTCGGCAAATAAATGGTTAATTCTGTCTGACATTATTTTTTGCCTCCTAGTTGATTAGTATTACTGCTGTTTGACATGAATAAATAGTATGCTCTAAAAAAATTATAGCAGATAGAAAGAAAAAATCCGATAAAAATGAAACTTTTTGCGAAATCAATCGTATTTCATACTGTACACGGACCGTACATTACTATTACTTATTCCAAGAGGAGGATTTGTATGTTTCAATTTTTTAATCGAATGAAAACAATTGTCAGTTCAGAACTGAATGCAATGATTGATAAGGCGGAAGATCCGGTCAAGATGTTAGATCAGTACTTGCGGGATATGGGCAAGGATATTGAAGAGGTTGAAGCTGCTGTAGCAAAACAAATGGCCAATGAAAAAATGCTGAAGCGCAAAGCGAATGATGCGAAAGCGATGGTGGAAAAGCGCCAGGAACAGGCTGAAAAAGCAGTAGAAGCAGATAATGAAGAATTAGCGAGAAAAGCATTAGAAGATAAAAGACATCAGGAGAAATCGTATGAGTCTCTACAAGCTTCTTGGGAGCGCGCGGATGAGGATGTCCGAATCCTGAAAGAAAAACTATCTGAAATGAAAAAAGAATACCAAGAAATGAAATTGAAAAAAGACTCCTTAAAGGCACGTGCAGAATCTGCGAAAACAAGAACGAAAATGAACCGTACCATGTCTTCCATTGGCGGCGATCAATCTCGTCAAGGATTTGAAAGAATGGAAGAAAAAGTACTGCAATACGAAGCAGAAGCAGAAACCTCAGAAGATTTAAATGAAAGTGCGCGTACGCTGGATGATGAATTCAAAGAGCTTGAAAATAATAATGGTGTGGATGATGAATTAGCTGCTTTGAAAAAGAAATTTAATAAATAATTGCTGAAAAAGATGCATAGAAATACCTGATAGCGGGAAGACACACTACGAAATCAAAATAATAATCCAAATCGTCAAAGGAGAGATTTTCAGTGAAAGTATCTTTTCATGGACATTCTGTAGTAAAAGTAGATACAGGAAAGCATCGCATCATTATTGACCCGTTTATCAATGGAAATGAAGCATGTGATTTAGATCCGAGTACGGAAAAGGCTGACGTTATTTTGCTGACACATGCTCATAATGATCATGTCGGAGATACAGTGGAAATAGCTAAAAATAACGATGCCTTGGTTGTAGCGCCGAAAGAACTTGCCGATTATATAGCATCAAAAGGTGTGGAGGCACATCCAATGCATATCGGCGGTTCCCGTGAATTTGAATTTGGGAAAGTGCAGCTTACGCAAGCTTTTCACGGCTCATCCTATGAAGAAGAGGATGGAACAGTCATTTACGGAGGAATGCCTGCAGGAATACTTCTTACAGTAAATGGAAAGACAATGTATCACTTAGGAGATACGGCATTGTTTACAGATTTAAAAATGTACGGTGAATTAAATGATATTGATATTGCCTTTATTCCAATCGGTGATAATTTTACGATGGGGCCAAGTGATGCACTGCTTGCAGCTGAATGGGTAAATGCCAAGACAGTTGTTCCTGTGCATTATAATACCTTTCCGCCGATTGTTCAGGATCCGGAAGATTGGGCATCTAAAGTGAAGGCTGGTAATGCCCGCGCAATGAAAGTTGGAGAAACAATCGATTTAACTTCTTAACGTGCGTGTTCAAAAAGTATATATTTTGCTAGAAAACCACAGAGATAGATTATATTCTGTGGTTTTCTGCTGCATAGAAATCATCCTCGCTCATACAATTATAAAAAAGGAGGATGCCAGCCTTGAAAACAAATATTATTCTAAGGTTATTATTAGTTTGCTTTTTTATCTATATTGCATGGCCGATGGTTCCGCAGTCTTCCAGCTCTTTAGAATTCCTCTTTTGGGGGTGCTGGTTATTATTTGCCTTTGTATTTATCGGCGCAAATCTTGCAACACTATTAAAAATGTCCCGGCCCCCGGTTATGGAACAGGAGGGGATAAATAAGAAGAAACTGCGCAGCCATTGAGTTTCTCCTGTATCAATTGTATAATAAGACTAATATGTTTTATATAGTACAGTTGAAAGAGGGTGATGGCAGATGGCGACCAAGCATGAACAGATTTTACAGCATATTTTATCATTGCCAGTTGGAAGCAAGATATCTGTCCGTCAAATTGCGAAAGATTTAAATGTGAGTGATGGGACTGCTTACCGGGCGATTAAGGAAGCAGAAAATCAAGGAATCGTAAGTACGATTGAACGTGTAGGAACGATTCGGATCGAGAAGAAAAAGAAAGATAATTTTGAAGAGCTGACGTTTGCTGAGATTGTTAATATCATTGATGGACAAGTACTTGGAGGCAGAGACGGGCTTCATAAAACACTCAGTAAATTTGTGATTGGCGCCATGCAGTTAAATGCCATGATGCGCTATACGCAAGCTGATTCGCTGCTGATTGTCGGAAACCGTTTTGAAGCGCATAAGCTTGCTTTAGAAGCGGGAGCAGCTGTCCTGATTACAGGAGGCTTCGATACGGATGATTCTATAAAACAGCTTGCCAATGAAAAAAAATTGCCTATTATTTCGACAAGCTATGATACGTTTACAGTTGCGGCTATGATTAACCGCGCGATTTATGATCAATTGATTAAAAAGGAAATTATTTTTGTAGGAGATATTTCAACACCGTTTGAGTCCTCTTATTATTTAGCGGCGAAACAGCAGGTGAAGGATTGGTATATTAATAATGAAGTTTCCTCGCACACACGATTTCCGGTTGTGGACGACCGTATGAAAGTAGTAGGAATGGTTTCTTCGAGAGATATCGTCGGGAAAGACCAAACTACATTTATTGATCGTATCATGAGCCGGAAGCCGTTAGTTGTTCAGGAAAAAACATCTTTAGCCTCGGTTGCACATATGATGGTCTGGGAAGGTATCGAGCTCGTTCCTGTGGTGGATAGTTCGCATGTATTAAAAGGCGTTGTTTCCAGACAGGACGTATTAAAAGCCATGCAGCAGATCCAGAGACAGCCGCAGGTCGGAGAAACAATTGAAGATATTGTTGCTAACAATATGTCGCAGAATCCGAGTGAGGAAGGGTTGTTTGAAGCGCATGTTATTCCGCAAATGACAAACCATTTAGGAACATTATCACATGGTGTATTTACAGCTCTCATCACAGAAGCAAGTGAAAAAATGATGAAAATAGAGAAGAAAGCAGAAATTTCGATTGAGAATATTACGGTTTATTTCAGCAAGCCGGTACCAATCGACAGTATTTTACTTCTTAAGCCAACACTTTTAGATGTCGGCCGTTTATATGCAAAGATAGATGTAGAAGTAATGCATGGACAAACTACTGTCGGACGGTCATTGATTATGGCGCAGCTGATCAATCGGTAACAGCGTAATTGATTTTTCTTTTGAAGACGAAAAAAACAACTGGAATACGATAATTCCAGTTGTTTTAAGCTGAAATGAAGCAATTTATTCAAAATGTAACGATCTGATTTGAAAGCTGTGCTTCTATTTTACCTAGTTTGGATGCAATCTTCTCCACTCTTTTTGATAGTGCCGTGCTTCTTTGAATCCACGAATCAATTGCATTAATCCTAATGCAAAGATAACAAGGCCGATAAACAAGCTGAGCTGTGTCAGATAAAGGGAGTATTGATTAATGGAAAAAGCGATTAAAAATGCTCCCAGGCTGGATCTCGCCCGGCCATTAAAGTATTTTTGTGTTAACGTATTTTTCTCTTTGAGGATTGCTACTTTATAATAGATATAAAAGACAGCTGAAATTATAATTATTATTGGAAAGATAACCATTTTAAATGCTCCGCTCCTAATTACATATTGTTTAATGCTACGTTTATTGTACCGTTTTTTTATCAATTAATCTAGGAAAAATCATAACTATATCATCAACAAAAAGGGAGATTGTCATGGAAATTACAAAAATTATTGAAGCGATTGAAGCAAGCGAGAGAATCATTATACATCGGCATGTCCGCCCTGATCCGGATGCAATTGGATCTCAGATGGGGTTAAAAGCATTGATTAGACATTCCTTTCCGGAGAAAGAAGTCTACGCTGCAGGAGAAGATATCCCGTCCCTGACTTTTTTAGCGCAGATGGATGATGTATCAGACGAGCTTTATCAGGGAAGCTTAGTCATTGTCTGTGATACAGCAAACCAGCCGCGGATTGATGATGATCGTTATAATAAAGGAAAACAGCTGATAAAAATCGATCATCATCCGGTCACAGATTCTTATGGAGATATCGAATGGGTGTCTACCGATGCCAGTTCTACTTCTGAGATGATTGTTGGTCTTGCATTGGAAGCGCGTCCCCGGGGCTGGAATTTAAATAATGAAGCAGCCCGTCTCTTATATGCAGGAATCGTTGGGGACACAGGAAGATTTAAATTTCCAAGTACAACTGTGAAAACATTTCAATATGCCGGTGAATTAGTTCGTTATGATTTTGACCGGACAGCTATATATGATGGGTTATACGAGGCGGAGGAAAAAGTATTGCGGTTAAGCGGCCACATTTTACAGCATTTTAAGATGTCTGAGAATGGGCTGTGTGTCATTAAATTAACTGCTGAATTATTGAAAGCATTTGATGTTACTGTGGAGGAATCAAACCAGCTTGTCCAGACGGTAGCAGATGTCAAAGGGATTAAAGCATGGGTATTTTTTATTGAAGAGCCTGACCAAATTCGGGTGCGTATCCGTTCGAAAGGAATTGTAATTAATCAAATTGCTAAGAAATATAATGGTGGAGGACATCCGTTGGCCTCTGGTGCAACCGTATATAACTGGGAGGAAGCAAATCATTTAGCAGCTGATTTAGAAAAAGTGTGCAGGGACGAAGTTTAAAACAGATGTAATTGCTGAAATTGGAGAGATATGAAACAAAGCTAAGGCTGTTATGCGAGAGGCAAGATAAAATAATTTGTCTGCGTTATAACAGCCTTATTGATTTAAAGTGGATAATGAAACGAATCATACTATCATCTTACGGATTCAGGCAGGACCACAACTCTTAATTCTGAACCAAATGCAATTTGTCGGACACGGAATTGGTAGCTCATGCCATCAAGAGTGAAGGCTTTATTTTCGATTGTTGCGATTAATAGCTTATCTGAACGTGATACAAGCTCTACTTCCTCTCCGATGACGTGGTTGATTTCTTCGCGAATCAAAGCCCGCAGCTGATCCTGCATTAATAAATCGATACGCATCGATTCCGGGTCTTCTATCTCAATGTCGATTCTTGAGATGGTGAGCGGCTGTTTGGTCTGCTCGCTTAAATCTTCTTTATCCTTCAGCAGGGTCTGATTTGTTTGCTCCAGCTCGGTTACCTCATTCGACAGCTCCATATTCTCTTTTAACATTTCTTCATACATGGTTCCGTACATATAGGTGAAGACCATATAGGAAATAATGCTGCCGAAAAAGAAACCGACAAAAATGAGCTGCCAGCTTGTTTTTTTATGATAATGCGGGATGTGCATCAGGGAGCATCTCCTTGTGAAAACCATTGAATAATAATCAGGCCAACCTTTACTCCGCCCATTGCAGATAGAATCAACAGGATCTGTTTTACTAAATCCATTGGAGTTCCGTCGAATAACCCTCTTTCAAAGTTGGCGATTGCGTCAAAGGTGCCTCCGATTGCAGCGACAATCCCCCATATTCTTAAGCGTTCTGCGATTCGATTCATAGAGGTCAGGGCAGCATCTCCGGTGGCGAAATCACCTATGCTTCCTATAATCGATCCTCCGATGATGACTCCTAACGCAATAAAAAAACAATGAATAAATGCTGCAAAAAATCTTTCCTCCATACTGTGACACTCCTCGCATGATAGCTTGTCTGCTAATTGGCAATCCTTATAATTGGAGGTTGCTATATTCTAGCTTATGAATGAAACAGACAAGTTATGAAAACTAAAACGATAGGCACATATGTACTATCTTGTTATAATAGATATAGAAATGCGTGTTCAAGAAGCAGGAAGACATTCGATTTCTCATTTTAAGGAGTTTTTTGAACATCCTCTAGAAAGAAGGCAGGGTAGAATGACGTACACACATATATCGGTGAAAAGCGGCTATAGTTTAATGGAGAGCACCATTTCTATACCAAAGCTTGTTCAAAAAGCAAAATATTTACAGTATCAAAGCCTCTGTTTAACAGATGAGGCTGTTCTTTATGGTGCTGTTTCATTCTATAAAGCTTGTATGGATCAGGGGATTAAGCCGATTATTGGCATGCGGATTTCTGTTCAGATGGATGATAATGAACAGGAGATTCCATGTATCGTTCTCGCTAAAAATAAAACAGGCTACCAGCAGCTTCTACAGTTAAGCACCTATCTGCAAACAAATCAGCTTGATAAGCTTCCGGTTGAACAGCTTGGGGAATATACAGACGGTGTCATCGGTGTACTCTCTGGAAAGGCATTCCTGAGGGCTGGCAATGATTCCTCCGAAACAGAAAGCCAACTACTCTTTCAACAGCTTAAAAAGGCAGAAGCTTATTTTGAAGAAGGTGACTTTTATGTCGGCATCGATTCAGCTTCACATCAGCTGCAAATATGGAAAAAGGCGGACTTCGCTTATGTGGCGATGCAGAATGTAGTGTATTTAGACGAACAGGATGTATTGGCTTATGATTGCCTGCAATCGATGCGGTTCGGGGAGAAATGGGCTCCAAAACGAAAGGAACAGCTGCCTGAAGGTCATCATTTTACTTCTCCGGAGGAAATGAAGCAATTATTTCATACTTGGCCGGAGCTGCTGGATAAGACTGAAGAAATCGCAGGAAAATGTACTGCCTATTTACATTTTGATGAGCAGCATCTGCCTTCCTTCCCCACGCCGGATCAGGTAACCGCAGATACCTATTTGCGGGAGCGCTGTGAAGAGGGTTTGCAGGAGCGGTACCCGGTCGTTACAGAAGCTCATCGAAAACGGATGGAATATGAGCTGAATACGATTATCAATATGAACTACAGCGATTATTTTTTAATTGTTGCCGATTTTATTCAATTTGCGAAAGATAAACATATCATGGTCGGACCGGGAAGAGGATCATCAGCTGGTTCCATTGTTGCTTATATTTTAGGAATCACAGAAGTTGATCCATTAAAATATAATCTTCTGTTCGAACGTTTTTTAAATCCGGAACGGCTGACCATGCCGGATATTGATGTAGACTTTTCTGATATCCGCCGTGATGAAGTAATTGATTATGTAAGAGATAAATATGGCAGGGAGCATGTTGCACAGATTATTACTTTTGGCACCTTTGCGACACGCTCGATTCTCCGAGAACTGATGAAAACAATGGATGTCCATGATCAGGATGTTGCTTATATTTTGCGGGAAATGAAGCGGGCATCATCCAAAAGTATTCAACGGCTGCTGCAGGATTCAACGGAATTAGCATCCTATGTAAAGGCCTCTGAAAAATTAAAGGTTTTATTTACCATCGCGATTAAATTAGAAGGCTTGCCAAGAAACGTGTCTACTCATGCTGCGGGCGTTGTGATTAGTGAGCAGCCTTTAATGAGAGATGTTCCGTTGACAAGCGGCACAGGGGAAACGTACTTGACACAATATGCAATGAACGAATTGGAAGCCGCAGGTCTGTTGAAAATGGACTTCCTGGGGCTCCGAAATCTTTCGTTAATAGAAAGAGTCATGAAAGGTGTGGCATATACCCAAAACAAAGGAGAAATATTGACCCATATTCCAGAACAGGATGAAAAAACGTTTGCCATGCTGCGACAAGGGGAAACCAGCGGTGTTTTTCAGTTAGAATCAACAGGAATGCAGCGTGTTCTAAAAGAGCTGCAACCATCCTCGTTTGAAGATATTGTAGCGGTTAATGCGCTTTATCGTCCAGGTCCGATGGATTTTATCCCTGTGTATATCCGGCGTAAATTTAAGCAAGAAGCTGTAACCTATCCGCATCCAGATTTAGAACCGATTTTAAAATCAACCTATGGTGTTCTGATTTATCAGGAGCAGATCATGCAGATTGCGCACCGTATTGCCGGTTTCAGTCTTGGTGAGGCGGATATTTTAAGAAGAGCGGTAAGTAAGAAGAAAGACAATATGATGCAGCAGCAGGAGGCAGCCTTTATCAAAGGGTGCTTAAAGAATGGCTACTCTCAGGCTGTGGCTGCGGAAATTTTCAGCTGGATTGTCCGCTTTTCCAACTATGGATTTCCAAGAAGCCATGCTGTCGCCTATAGTAAAATATCCTATCAGCTCAGTTATCTGAAAGCACATTATCCAGAAGTATTTTTTTCATGCCTGCTAACGGATGCTAAAAATCAGCCCGAAAAGCTGTCTATGTACCAGGAGTCGTTAAAAGAGCTTGCAATTAAGATACTCCCGCCACATATTAATAGAAGCTATCAGCAATTTACAGTGGAGAAAAACATGATACGTACCGGGTTAGCTGCTATTAAGTCTATCAGTTATCAAGCGTTGGTTCATATTTTAGAAATCCGAAAAGAGGCTTCTTTCACCAGCTTTTTTGATTTTTGTATGCGAATCGATATAAAAAAAGTAAATCGGGCCGCTATTAAAAACCTGATTTTAGCTGGTGCATTTGATACGTTTCATCCCAATAGGGCAAGCTTGATTGAAACGATTAATCCAGCGCTGGAACAAAAGGAATTGTTTCAGGGGATGTATGAAGATGCCTCCTTATTTCAGGATGCGTTGGAATATACAGAAGCGGAAGACTACTCCAAAATACAAAAGCTCACTTTTGAGAAAGAATTGATGGGTATCTATATCTCAAATCACCCATTTGAAAGTTACCGGAATGTATTAAGAGCGAATGGAATACTTTCTTTTAAACAGGCAGAGGAGTTCATCGGGAAGAGAAAAGAAATCTATACCGTCGGAGTAGTAGAAGAGATAAAGATTATACGCACAAAAAACAGAGAAAGAATGGCATTTTTAACAGTGTCGGACGAAGATAAAAAGATGGATGCTGTTCTTTTTCCGGATTTATTTCGGCAAATTTCGAATCAGCTGGAAGAGGAACAGCTGGTTTGGATGCGTGTTACGGTCGAAGAGAGAAACCAGAAGCGTCAGTTTATTTTAAAGGAAATAGCAGCACTGGATTTGTCTGAAGTGGATATACCAGAAACGAATAAATTATTTATACGAATGACAAACCAAGATAAAAGCAGTGTTTTGAAATATTTGCAGCAAATAGCTGAACAGCATCCGGGGAAGACGCCGGTAATCGTATATGATCCTGTAAACAGAGAAACCTACCAGCTTGCAAACAGCTATTCTCTTCAAGTGACAGAGAAAGAAATGAGACAGCTGAAAAATTATTTTGGAAATGATAATGTGGTTGAGCGCTGATTTTATACGCTATTAGAAAACACCCGAAATATATTTTGAAAATAGAGGAGAAGCCGAATTTTTTACCAGAAACCGGCTTCTTCTTTATTATATATTTTGAAGAGGGGAAGGCAGCAATTTTTCATGTATTTCGAGTGATAATGGCACAATATAAAAAACTGAAATTTTACGACAGCAGCTACTTTACACAAGCATACCATCTGTTATAATAAAGGGGATAAAAATGGCTTGGCCTAATATGTAAGCGCAATAATTATACATATTACTTACTGTATTCAAAGGAGCGGAATTCAATGGCAAACCTACGAGACGAAGCATTACATTTACACGAACAAAAGCAAGGGAAGCTGGAAGTGAAGACAAAGGTGCCGGTGAGGAATAAAGAAGATCTAAGCTTAGCTTATTCTCCTGGTGTAGCAGAGCCTTGTAAAGAAATCTATGAACGAAAAGAAACCGTCTATGATTATACGATGAAAGGAAATATGGTTGCGGTAGTAAGCGACGGTTCTGCCGTTTTAGGACTTGGTAACATTGGTGCAGAAGCTTCTTTACCTGTGATGGAAGGAAAAGCAGTATTATTCAAAGGATTTGCAGGCGTGGATGCTTTTCCAATCTGCTTGGATACACAAGATGTCGATAAAATTGTAGAGACTGTTAAATTGATGGAGCCGACCTTTGGCGGGGTGAATTTGGAAGATATTGCAGCACCTAACTGCTTTATTATAGAAGATCGGTTAAAAAGCGAAACCAATATTCCCATTTTTCATGATGACCAGCATGGCACGGCAATTGTCACAGTGGCAGGCCTGATGAATGCTTTAAAACTGGTAAATAAAGATTTCTCTAATATCAAAGTCGTAGCAAATGGAGCCGGCGCAGCTGGAATCGCAATTATCCGCCTCTTAAAGAGTCTGGGGGTTCATGACATGATTATGTGTGATTCTCGCGGTGCAATTTATGAAGGACGTCCTAAAGGGATGAACAACGTAAAAGAAATGGTCGCAAAATATACCAATGCGCAGAAGATAGAAGGAAGTCTGGAAGATGTATTAGAAGGTGCAGATGTATTTATCGGTGTTTCAGTAGGTGGCGCTTTAACAAAAGAAATGGTTGAAAAAATGAATGATGATGCAATTATTTTTGCAATGGCGAACCCGGATCCAGAAATCCTGCCTGAGGATGCAAAAGCAGCTGGAGCAAAAGTAATCGGCACCGGCCGCTCCGACTTTGCGAACCAAGTCAATAATGTGCTTGCTTTTCCAGGGATATTCCGGGGAGCTTTGGATGTCAGAGCAACGCGTATTAATGAAGAAATGAAGATAGCTGCTGCAGAGGGGATTGCTTCTTTAATAGAAGACAGAGAGTTGAATGAAGACTATGTAATTCCTTCTCCTTTTGACGGACGAGTTGCACCGCTTGTAGCTAAGCACGTAGCGGAAGCAGCAATGAAATCCGGAGTTGCCCGCATCCACGTAGATCCGGAAGAAGTAGCAGAGAAGACAAGACGTCTGACAAAGGAAATCAATAAATAATTTGACATTGTAAATATCCCCTGAGACATTTTAATTTTTATTCAAAGTGTTTTAGGGGTATTTTATGTAAAAAAATAAAAACTTAAAATGAGATATTAGTTATCCTGTCTAATTTAAATTATTTTTTAATCTGTTTGTTGAATCATCTGAAAGAAGGCTTGATATAAGGTTATCAGGAAGCTTTTATATCCGTTTATTTGATATATAATGATACATTTATAATGACAATCTGATTGCGCGACTTGCAAACAGGTGGTAATCTATTTGTTGGGTTTCTATTTGATTTCTGTAGAAGAACAAGTAAGTACGTGTTCAAAAGTTGCCAAAGGTTTATAATGGGACGAGTGTTTACAAATGTTTTCAATGAGGTGACCGCACAAAAAAAGCGAACTTTTTCACCTGCGTTTATGGGGTTGCGATTACTTGCCCCGCCATAACTCGTCCGCAGCGGTCGCATTAACCTGAAAAATATACCAGCTTTATTTTTTTATCATCCATTTTAAAACGCACTACTATAACTTGGGAAAATAGTTTACAATGGTAAGATAGGAAAAACGTTCTTACCTGAAAGCTCTATTTGAATGCTGGTTAATAGATGCAATTTATTTAATATATATTTTATACACAGTTAACCTGGCAGCAGAAAAAGGGGGGATAAACTTGCCACTTAAAGATTTTTTCGGCAAGCGTAAGAAGTATGCATCAATCCCGAGCGAGAAAGCAAAAGTAGATGTTCCAGAGGGGTTAATGCAGAAGTGTGATAATTGTAAGCAAATCTATTATCGAAAAGAGATAGTTAAGTCTTTATATGTTTGTCCAAACTGCGGATATCACCATCCGATGACAGCATGGACAAGAATTGAGAGTTTATTTGACGAAGGAACATTTACAGAATGGGATGCGGGCCTGACCTCTGCTAACCCGCTTGATTTTCCTGATTATGAGACGAAGATCAAGAAGGACCGTCAAAAAACAGGTCTGAACGAAGGAATTGTTACTGGTATAGGTGCGATTGAAGGAAATCAGGTTGCATTTGCTGTCATGGATTCCAATTTTCGTATGGGAAGTATGGGCTCTGCCATAGGTGAAAAAATAGCGAGAGCGATTGAAAATGCCAGAGAAGAGTCGATTCCTTTCATTATATTTACAGCATCTGGCGGAGCTCGTATGCAAGAAGGGCTTTTAAGCTTAATGCAGATGGCAAAAACATCCTTTGCTGTGAAACGATTTAGAGACAGCGGCAATTTAATGATTTCTGTGATGACTCATCCGACTACTGGCGGTGTATCTGCAAGCTTTGCATCTATTGGAGATTATAATTTTGCAGAACCGGGAGCGCTTATTGGTTTTGCCGGGCGGAGAATTATTGAACAGACAATCCGGGAAAAGCTTCCAAATGATTTTCAAACAGCTGAATTTCAATTAGAGCATGGCCAAGTAGACAAGGTTATTCACCGTCATGATATGAAAACAACGCTTGGAAAGCTTCTTTGTATGCACACGGATGGGAGGTAATCAAAAATGCCAATATTAGAATTTGAAAAGCCGATTGTGAATTTGAAAGAAAAGATCAAAGAACTGAAATCTTTTACAGAGAATAGTGATATTGATTTAAGAGACGAAATCAATAATCTGGAGGAACGTTTAGCAAAGCTGGAAGAGGATATTTATGGCAACCTGAAACCCTGGAATCGTGTGCAGATGGCCAGACATCCTGAACGGCCGACCACGCTGGACTATGTCGATAGATTATTTGAAGATTTTATTGAATTTCATGGAGACCGCTTATTTGGTGAGGATGAAGCAATCGTTTCTGGAATTGCTTATTATAAAAAGCAGCCGGTGACAGTGATTGGACACCAGCGGGGGAAAGATACGAAAGAAAATATTAAACGTAATTTTGGCATGCCGCATCCGGAAGGTTACAGAAAAGCCTTACGCCATATGAAGCAGGCCGAAAAATTTAACCGCCCAATTATTACGTTTATCGATACCAAAGGGGCATACCCTGGGAAAGCTGCAGAAGAAAGAGGGCAAAGTGAAGCGATCGCCAAAAATTTAATGGAGATGGCCGGTTTAACGGTTCCCATTGTATGTATTGTGATAGGAGAAGGCGGCAGCGGGGGCGCCCTGGGAATCGGTGTTGGAAATCATGTGCATATGCTGGAGAATGCTACATATTCTGTTATTTCTCCGGAAGGTGCAGCTGCGATCCTTTGGAAAGATGCAGGAGAAGCACAGCGTGCCGCTGAAACGATGCAGATTACAGCTCCAGATTTAAAAAAATTAGGTGTTATTGATGAAATGATTCCTGAACCAAAAGGCGGCGCACATCGAGATATTGATACACAAGCCGGTCTTATTGATCAAGTGCTAGAAAAATCACTGAACGAGCTGAAAGCATTGTCACCAGAGGATATAGTTGAAGAAAGATGGCAAAAATATAAAAAGATAGGTTCATTTCAAACGATATAATTGTTTATAAAGGCTGAGAATGAATGTCAGCCTTTATTTTAGTTTGGATTATAATGAAAGAATCATGTAAAATAGAGAATGTAGTGGACGAAAGATAAGAAACCAAGCCTTTAATGATTTTGGTTTATCATTGCAGTCTCAGATGATTTTCTTTATCTTTTATTTATGTAGGGATATGTTCAGGTGTTTTAAAAATGTAATAGAGGGAATTGGACAAACTAGTACAACAGAGCGGAGTTGGCTTGTTGTTTGAGAAACAGGCTGTATGTTAGAGGTCAGCACTTGAATATATTTAAAATAAGTTGGACATTGCAATATTTTAACTATAAGGTGGGAAAATAAATGAAAAAAATTGGTGTTTTGACTAGTGGTGGAGATGCCCCCGGCATGAATGCTGCAATCAGAGCAGTTGTAAGAAAAGCAATCTATCATGACATGGAAGTGTTTGGAGTCAAAAATGGCTATCAGGGATTAATGGATGGTAATTTTGAAAAAATGCATCTTGGTTCTGTAGGTGATATTATTCATCGCGGCGGGACGATTTTATTTTCAGCTAGAAGTGAAGAATTTAAAACTGATGAAGGTCAGCAAAAAGCAGTCGAACAACTGAAGAAAGCCGGAATTGAAGGGTTAATCGTAATTGGCGGTGACGGCAGTTTTAAAGGAGCACAAAAACTGACGGCAAAGGGAATTCCTTGTATCGGTGTGCCGGGAACGATTGATAATGATATTGCAGGAACGGATTTCACAATTGGTTTTGATACATCTCTTAATACGATTATAGACGCTGTGGATAAGGTTCGTGATACGGCTACTTCCCATGAGCGTACATACGTCATAGAAGTAATGGGCCGCAATGCAGGAGATTTAGCATTATGGGCTGGCTTATCCGTTGGAGCTGAAAGTATCCTTATCCCTGAACAAAACGATGAATTCTCTCAAATCGTTGATCGGTTAAACCGCGGACATAAACGTGGGAAAAAGCACAGTATTATCCTGCTCGCAGAAGGCGTCGGCAATGGGTTTGACGTAGGGAAACAAATTGAAGAGGCTACTGACTTGGAAACAAGGGTAACTGTATTAGGACATATTCAAAGAGGTGGTTCTCCAACTGGCCAAGACAGGGTATTAGCAAGCCGTCTGGGTGCTGCAGCTGTAGAATTGCTCTTAAATAATAAAGGCGGTCGTATGGTCGGGATTCAAAACAACAAAATTGTCGATAATGATATTGATGACATTTTAAAATTGAAGCATCATATTGATAATGAAATGTTCCAGTTATCTAAAGAATTGTCTATTTAATGAAAGATTGGTATTGAATTGAAGGAGGAAATAATAATGAGAAATACAAAAATTGTTTGTACGATAGGGCCGGCATCAGAATCGGTTGAAAAATTGGAGCAGTTAATCGATGCAGGAATGAATGTAGCCAGATTAAACTTCTCCCATGGAGACTTTGACGAGCATGGTGCACGAATCAAAAATATTCGTGAAGCAGCTGCCCGGAAAAATAAAACGGTAGCGATTCTTCTCGATACAAAAGGTCCTGAAATTCGCACAGGTAATTTTAAAGAAGGAAGAGCAGATATTGTTCAAGGGAATGAAGTAATTGTTTCCATGAATGATGTAGAAGGTACTGCAGAGCGATTCTCCATTACGTATGATGGATTGATCAATGATGTTCACCCAGGATCTAAAATCCTTCTGGATGATGGTTTGATTGAATTAGAAGTAAAAGAAATCAAGCAAGAAAGCGGAGAAATTGTAACGGTAGCGTTGAACTCTGGAGAAATCAAAAACAAAAAAGGAGTTAACGTTCCGAACGTATCTGTTAATCTCCCAGGAATTACAGAAAAGGATACCAATGATATCATTTTTGGAGTGGAGCAAGGTGTAGACTTTATTGCAGCATCCTTTGTACGCCGTCCTTCAGATGTATTGGAAATCAAAGAAGTACTGGAGCAGCATCAGGCAGAGCATATTAAAATTATCCCTAAAATTGAAAACCAGGAAGGCGTAGACAATATTAACAGCATTCTGGAAGTAAGTGACGGTTTAATGGTTGCCCGTGGAGACTTAGGTGTCGAAATACCTGCAGAAGATGTACCTCTAGTTCAGAAAAAGCTTATTACGCAATGTAATACAGCTGGAAAACCAGTTATTACAGCGACACAAATGTTAGATTCCATGCAGCGTAATCCTCGTCCGACCCGCGCAGAGGCTTCTGACGTTGCAAATGCTATTTTTGATGGTACAGACGCTATCATGCTTTCTGGTGAAACAGCAGCTGGTAATTATCCGGTGGAATCTGTTCAAACCATGAGTAATATTGCATTAAAAGCAGAATCTGCATTAAATCATAAAGTAATTTTAGAAGAACGTTCTAAAAATGTAGATATGGAAATTAGAGAAGCGATTACGCAATCTGTTTCACATACGGCATATAACTTAGGTATTGGTACAATCATTACACCGACAGAAAGCGGATCGACGGCCCGCATGGTTTCCAAATATCGTCCGAAAGCAACGATTATTGCTGTAACCGTGGATGAAGTCGTAAATCGTCAGCTTTCTCTTGTGTGGGGTGTTCATGCAGTAATGGGAACTCCGACAAAATCTACAGATGAAATGCTGGAAGTGTCTGTCAAACAGGGGCTTGAAGCGGGAGTATGCAAACGCGGAGAAACTGTCCTTGTTGTTGCAGGAGTACCGGCTGGAGAAAAAGGTACAACAAATCTGATGAAAGTTCATGTCATTGGAGATGTAGTTGCAAAAGGACAAGGTATCGGAAGAAGTAAAGCATACGGACATGTGGTCTTTGCTAAAAACAATGAAGAAGCATTGACCCGTATGAATGAGGGAGATATCCTTGTAACACATGCTACGGAAAAAGAAATGATGCCGGCAATTGAAAAAGCTGCTGCCGTTATTACAGAAGAAGGCGGTTTGACTTCGCATGCTGCCGTAGTTGGTGTCAGCCTTGGAATCCCTGTTATTGTAGGTGTAGAGAATGTCTTTGATTTATTGGAAGACGGTCAGGACATTACAGTAGACAGCAGCCGCGGACAAGTTTACGCAGGTCACGCAGGTGTATTATAATAGGTAAGCAAGCAAACAGAACCTCCGATTGTATTCGGAGGTTCTGTTTATACATTCCAAAAGTATAGCTGCACGATAGAAAGGATGTTAACAATGAGAAATAAATACCTTCTTCTGGCATTTATCATTATACCGGCAATCGAAATTGGAGTATTTCTATGGCTAAGCCAGCTTATAGGTGTGCTATGGGTAGTCGGATTAATTATTACAACAGCTATATTAGGGATTTTTCTGGCCAGATATCAGGGAATGGAAGTATTCAGACGTGCGCAGCTGCAATTACAAAGAGGGACCCCTCCGACAGAAGAACTTCTTGATGGCCTGGCAACCATACTTGGAGCATTCCTTTTGATTATCCCGGGCTTTGTTTTAGATATTGCAGGATTATTATTATTAATACCCTGGACAAGAAATCAATTTAAAAATCAGCTTAAGAAAATTGCTATGCAGTTAATGGGGAGAAATACAATTATTTATCGTCGCTGGTAGAGAGAGTTCAAAAGGGGTCCAAACGAAAAGTGCTTTTCTCTTTTTTCTTCTAATTTAGCCTCTTTTTGAACACAGCTTAGCAGGAATCACCCTTTAATATAAAGGAATAATTGCTGAAACACCCCAGATTTTTTGATGGCGAGCATCACAACTAAACTGATCGGGGCAACGATTAACCCCAGCACACCAAACCATTGGACGCCTAAAAACATCCCGATCAGCATCATTAAAGGCGAGATGCCAATGGAAGTTGCCACGATTTTAGGCTCTATAAACTGTCTGATAATAATAATCAGGCCGTACAGCACAGATAAACCAATGGTTAAGGAATAATTAAAGGTTAAAAAGCTAAACAGAATCCAAGGTATTATAATAATGCCGATTCCTAAATAAGGAATAAAGTCTGCGATTGCAGCAAACAATACAATGGTAAATGCATGCTCCACCCGAAGGATGAGCAGACCAATCCACAAAATAACCGCAGAAATACAAACCAGTATTACCTGTGCTTTAAAGTAACCAATCACAGCTTCTTTTAAATGAGAGACTATTTTTTGATAAAGCGTGTACCAATTAGAAGGCATCATGTCATGGATGCGGATTTGAATATTTTGGAAGTCGTAGCTGATCATAAAAGTAGCCAGTACAATAAAAACAAGAACAGTAAAAGAATTTGGCAGTATAATTAGAAAATTTGCTGTCTGCTGCATCAGTATTTGAAAGAAATGAGTAAAAGCAGACGTCATCGAATCTGTAAAAGAATGAATATATTCATAGACTTCCAAACGATAATTGACATGCAGCGTCGTCAGCAGAGAAAGCAATTTATCGTATAATGGCAGGATGTGCATATCTAATAACTGCTGAAACTGTTCCATTATATGACGGAAATAAGCAGGAAGCCTGTCCGATAAATAGCTGATACCTTGATAAACTTCGCTTATTAAAAAGTATAGAGCAATCGTAAATAAACTGAGAAAAAGACTGAATGTGCTGATTAGAGCAAGCAGCCTCGGCATTTTAAGTGTGTTTACAAACCATCTGATCAGCGGCTGGAAGAGTAAAGAAAGCAGGAATGCTATCAGAATAGGATAGATATAAGGAAATAATATATAGAATAGGAAAAGACTGCTGCATAAAGTGCTGATAACAATAAAAGAACGGATAAGTTGTCCAAGGATTTTTGATTGCATCATATTTCCTCCAGAAAAAAAGACCTAATTTAATCTATGATTGGAAGCGGCAAAGTAGAAGTAATAAGGTCTTTGCATCATGGATAAGTAGTAAAACGCCAGCAGGAAATGGAGGAATCTAACAGTTATTTAACATAATTTAAACGGTTTCAATTCACATTCTGCTTTTTATCATTTATAATGAAAGATGGGCAGATAATAAATATTGCTATAATCAAACTGAAGGGTACAAATGGAAAGGTAAAGTATTTCTATGTTTGTTTAAAAGTAGAATAATAAATTCATTGATACGTAATGGTCAAAAGACTCTGGTTCCACGTTTACATTGTCCGCGAAGCGCACGTTCCATCACTTGAATGATACGAAGTGAATGTATAGTAATTGCTCAATTTTATTCCTACATAGATTTAAACAATCAAAAAAGTTTGTCACCCTTGTATTATTTTATTTGAAATGAATATCTAATACTTTGATTAACTGGAAAGGGAGAGGTAATATGTCAACATCAAAAAAAGGATTAGAAAATATTGTCGCAACACAATCAGCAATTAGTTCGATCATAGATGATCAATTATCCTATGTGGGTTATAAAATTGATGATTTAGCTGAAAATTCCAGCTTCGAAGAAATTATTTATTTACTTTGGAATCAAAAGCTGCCGACTCAATCAGAATTAAATGCGTTAAAGGCTGATTTAGCAAAGAATATGAATATTTCAGATGCTATTGTCAATCATTTGCGTTCCTATGATTTGAACAGTGTGCATCCAATGGCAGCTCTTCGGACAGCGGTTTCATTATTGGGGATTTACGATGAAGAGGCTGATGTCATGGACGAAGAAGCAAATAAAAGAAAAGCTGTTCGTATCCAGGCAAAAATTGCTGCTGTTGTAGCTGCATTTGCAAGGATTCGTGACGGAAAAGACCCTGTTCAGCCAAAAGAAAACTTAAGTTATTCTGCCAATTTCTTATATATGCTGAACGGAAAAGAGCCCGAAGATATTGAAGTAGAAGCAATCAATAAAGCACTCGTGCTCCATGCTGATCATGAATTAAATGCATCTACGTTTACAGCACGGGTTTGTGTAGCAACCCTTTCAGATATTTACTCTGGACTTGTAGCAGCGATTGGAGCGCTGAAAGGACCATTGCATGGCGGTGCAAATGAAAATGTAATGAAGATGCTTCTGGAAATCGGCGAAGAAGAAAATGCTATCCCTTATATTAAAGAGAAGCTGGAAAACAAAGAAAAAATTATGGGCATGGGCCACCGTGTGTATCGTGATGGAGACCCTAGAGCTAAATTCTTGAGAGAAATGTCCAAACAGCTTACCAAACTGACAGGACAGGAAAAATGGTATAATATGTCCATTGCTATTGAAGATTATGTAAAAGAGCATAAAGGACTTCCTGCAAATGTCGATTTTTACAGTGCATCGGTTTATCACAGCCTGGGAATTGAAGAGGATTTATTCACACCAATTTTCGCAGTAAGCAGAACTTCCGGCTGGATAGCGCATATTTTAGAACAATATGCAGACAATCGGTTAATTCGTCCGCGTGCCGAATATAATGGACCGGATTTACAAGAATATGTATCTATTGAACAAAGAGGATAATATCGTTAAAATGTAGTAGAATAGATTAGGAATCATTAATAGGAGGTTTTATCTATGACACAAGGTGAAAAAATTGTAGTAGAAAATGGCGAAATGAATGTACCAAACAAACCAATTATTCCATTTATTGAAGGGGACGGAACTGGTCCAGACATTTGGGCTGCTGCTCGCCGAGTAATCGAAGCGTCTGTTGAAAAAGCTTATAATGGAGAAAAAGGAATTGATTGGTTAGAAGTATATGCCGGCCAAAAAGCATTTGATAAAACAGGTGAATGGCTGCCGCAGGATACGTTAGATAAAATCAATGAATATAAAATTGCAATCAAAGGACCTTTAACTACACCAATCGGTGGCGGGATTCGCTCCCTTAACGTTGCTTTGCGTCAGGAATTAGATTTATTTACCTGCCTGCGTCCAGTACGTTATTTTGAAGGCGTTCCATCTCCGGTAAAACGCCCGGAAGATGTAGACATGGTTATTTTCCGTGAAAATACAGAAGATATTTATGCTGGTATTGAGTGGCAGGAAGGCACTGACGATGTGAAGAAAGTACTTGACTTCCTGAAAAATGAAATGGACGTAAAAAATGTACGTTTCCCTGAAACTTCAGGTATCGGTGTGAAACCAGTATCGGAAGAAGGAACAAAACGTATTGTCCGTGCAGCAATTAACTATGCATTAACCGAAGGACGCAAAAATGTTACTTTAGTACATAAAGGTAACATTATGAAATTTACTGAAGGAGCTTTCAAAAACTGGGGTTATGAAGTTGCTGAACAGGAATTCGGTGATAAAGTGTTCACTTGGGCTGAATATGACCGCATTGTAGAAGCAGAAGGCAAAGAAGCAGCAAATAAAGCAGAAGAAGATGCATTAGCTGCCGGTAAACTTCTAGTAAAAGATTCGATTGCAGATATTTTCTTACAACAAATCCTTACTCGTCCAAAAGAGTTTGATGTTGTTGCAACAATGAACTTAAACGGTGACTACATTTCTGATGCACTTGCTGCACAGGTAGGCGGTATCGGGATTGCACCAGGAGCAAACATCAACTATGATACTGGACATGCTATTTTTGAAGCAACGCATGGTACTGCACCAAAATATGCAGGTTTAGATAAAGTAAATCCATCTTCTGTTATTTTATCTGCTGTATTAATGCTAGAGCATTTAGAGTGGAGAGAAGCAGCTGATTTGATTACAAAATCAATGGATAAAACAATTGGTTCTAAAGTTGTAACTTATGACTTTGCACGTTTAATGGATGGCGCAACTGAAGTGAAATGCTCTGAGTTTGCTGATGAACTGATCAAGAACATGGAAGCATAAGCACCAAAATAAAAAAGTGTAAATATAGGAAGGGCAGTATAACTGACCTGACCTAAACAAAAGAAAATGTTTGTGGTGACGAGAGGTATCGGTGCTGCAAGCATTTTCTTTAAATGTATGTTATTTAAAAGCGACTAGGGGAGGTATGTAAAATGAGTTCTGCACGAAAAAAAATTTCCGTTATCGGTTCTGGCTTTACAGGAGCGACCACGGCATTAATGGTTGCACAAAAGGAATTAGGGGATGTTGTTCTTGTTGATATTCCTGATATGGAGAATCCGACAAAGGGAAAAGCGCTGGATATGGCAGAAGCAGCACCGGTTCAAGGTTTTGATGCGAAAGTGACGGGCACGTCTGATTATGCAGAAACAAAGGATTCTGACTTAGTTATCATCACTGCAGGAATTGCACGGAAACCGGGAATGTCCAGAGATGATCTGGTCAATACAAATGCCAAAATAATGAATACGATTACAAAGGAAATTGTTAGGTATTCAGCGGATGCAACGATTATTGTGCTGACCAATCCGGTAGATGCGATGACTTACAGTGTGTATAAAGCTTCCGGGCTTCCAAAAGAACGTGTTATCGGACAATCCGGGGTGTTGGACACAGCCCGTTTTAGAGCCTTTGTAGCGGAAGAATTGAATATTTCCGTGAAAGATATTACCGGTTTTGTTTTAGGCGGTCACGGTGATGACATGGTCCCGCTTATCCGTTATTCTTACGCAGGCGGCATCCCGCTTGAAAAGCTGATTTCGAAAGAACGGTTACAAGAGATTGTACAAAGAACCCGGACTGGCGGCGGTGAAATTGTAAATCTGTTAGGAAATGGAAGTGCTTACTATGCGCCGGCTGCTTCTTTAACCGTAATGGCAGAAGCAATACTAAAGGATCAACGCCGGATATTACCATCCATTGCTTATTTAGAAGGGGAATACGGCTATGATGGTATTTACTTAGGTGTACCGACTGTTCTTGGCGGCAAAGGGATTGAAGAAGTGATTGAGCTGGATTTAACAGAGGAAGAGAAGCAGCAATTAGATAAATCTGCAGAATCTGTAAAGAAAGTAATCGACATTCTGGAATGAATTTTAATAAAAGCGCAATGGTTTAAAAATAGACCATTGCGCTTTTATTAATGACTCAACTTTTGCACATTAAAAAGTAACTTCATTTCCATAGAAACAGGAGTTGATCGTTCCTTCGAAAACACCCTTGACAAAGAATAGAAGGTGAAGTGTAAAGCACCGCTGCGGCGGACCGTTTTGCTTTCCTAGGGGCACGTTCTTCAGCTAACTTTTGCCAAGAAGATCGCTTGGCAAAAGTGGATCTTCAGATGGTGCTGATCCCTCAGGAGTCAAAACGGTCCGCCTCCGCTAGTAAGACGTTCTATACGTGAAAAAACAACTCACCAAATAGATGTCTAATCAGATAGAACATCTTTTTCATGCTGCATGGTAAAATGTTACGCCAAGATTACTTTCTGTGTTCTGTGAATAAATGCTATTCCCTGTATTTCATATTCATGTTGTCATGATTGGTTGTTCAGACAAAAGCTGCTATTTTTTCAAGCTCATTAAAATGTTATTTTTTTCATTCGCTGTAGAATCTATCAGAGCGCAGGCCAACCACTAAGACTCCTATGGGAACAGGGCGAGCTGAAGATCCACTTGAAAAGCGGTTTTCTTTTCAAGTTAGCTGAAGCCGTCCCCATGGCAGACTAAGACCGCAACCTCCTGGGGTTGCGATTACTCACCCCACCGAAAACATTTGTACGTCGGAAAGCGAAGTGGTTGGCCGGAGCGGAGCTATGCACCATCACCAATTCCAAAAAGGCCGGACATGTAACCAGCAAGCATGCTAATGGAGAACATGTTCATCTTGGAATAGCAAGATAAATTTGCTTATTCTTAGGTGCGAAAGTTGAGTTAATGAATAAGAATGTTTTAAAAAATAGCTGAAAACAGCCGCTCTAGCAAGAACACCAAGTTTTAGAGACAAAGTGATCATCTTGGTTTTTATTATGAGTAAAAATACATTTTCGATTGGTTATTATTTTGTACCCGCTGCCTTCATTATTGCATAGGCTACTATACATAATGAAGGAGAGGATCTGAATGAAATGAGTTTAACTATCCCGCATTTATTGTATGGATTTTTTACTTTGCTTATTTTAATAACAATGATTTTCCGGAGAGGCATTGTTCTTCCAAGCCTACTAGGAACATTTGTTATTGCCTGCTTTTATAAAGGAAGTATAGTCAGCGGATTTATGGCTATTTTTAACGCTAATTTAGTCGCAGCACGTGAGCTTTTTAGTATCTTTTTGATTATTACTTTTATGCTTGCGCTATTAAATGCCTTAAAAGATTTGAAAGCGGATGTACTGATGATTCAGCCAATTCAGAAGGTCATGGTCAATGGACATTTATCTTATTTTGTTTTAATCGCTGTGACGTATGTGGTTTCTTTATTTTTCTGGCCGACACCAGCTGTCCCGCTTATTTGTGCTTTACTTGTCCCTGCAGCGATACGTTCTGGGCTGCCGGCGATTACAGCGGCAGTTGCGATTACAATAGCAGGCCAGGGGATGGCTTTATCCTCTGACTATATTGTTCAGGTTGCACCAGCTCTTTCTGCAGCTGCAGCGGGTGTAGAAACTTCAGCAGTTGCTGATCGGGCACTGGTTTTATCTATTATTACCGGTGTGATTGCTTCTGTATTAGCTTATTTATTTTACAGAAATTCGATTCGTTCAAAAGTAGACCCTAGAAATCAGACAGAAGCAGAACAAATTCAAGATTATGATTCCTCCGGCCATAAGGCAGCTTCGAAGCATTTGAACAAGTGGAGTCGCGCGTTTGCCTGGCTGGTGCCAATTGTTTTATTATCCGTCGTCGGATATATGCTGTACAGTAAATTTTTTGGATCCAGTGATTTGGTCGGTGGAGAAGGAGCTGCCTTCGTTGGCGGAGTGGCAGTGATTCTATTATTATTGGCTACGGCTGTATTTGGAAAGCAAAATGCGTTAGATTATGTGGGGAATCATATCACCAATGGATTTGTATTTGCCTTTAAGGCAATGGGACCAGTTATCCCGATTGCAGGATTTTTCTTCTTAGGAAACGCGGAATTTTCACGGGAAATATTACTTGTAGAAGAAGCGCCATCCTTTTTATTCGATATCATTTCATCCATCCAGGCCTTTCTTCCGGAAAGCACGGTGTTTGTTGCTTTTAGCTTATTAATTGTAGGGATTATCACAGGACTGGATGGATCTGGCTTTTCCGGCTTGCCATTAACGGGAGCATTAGCTGCATCCTTAGAATCTGCTTCCATCGATGCAAGTACATTAGCAGCAATAGGCCAGCTTGGAGCAATTTGGACTGGCGGAGGAGCATTAATTGCATGGTCATCCCTAATTGCTGTTGCAGGATTTTGTGGTGTTTCAGCAATGGAACTAGTCAGGAAAAACTTTTTTCCGGTCATACTGGGACTATTTATAGCGACGCTTGCTGCGTTAATCATATTTTAATGGAAGAGAAAATATAATTGTATGGGTTAGGGTTGTTCATTCTGGCTCATACAATTTTTTAGCTGTTTTCCAATGGTATTATTTGAAATTTTTTAAATATAATGTGAATATATGTTTGAATATGTTAAACTGTTAAAAAATCCATAAAGGGGGTTTTTAATAAAAAATAATTTAAGCGCTTACAAAAATAAAAGGAGGGGAAGTTTTACATGAATGCAATTTTAATAGCTTTCATAGGGATTGTTGTATTTATTTTAGGCTATCGGTATTATTCCAAGTTTGTTGCAGAGAAAATATTTCGATTAGACCCGAATTATGTTACTCCGGCACACCGTTTCAAGGATGGTGTGGACTATGTCCCAACCAATAAATTTGTTTTGTGGGGGCATCATTTTACATCTGTAGCAGGTGCTGCTCCTATCTTGGGACCGGCAATTGCTATTTATTGGGGCTGGCTTCCGGCTTTTTTGTGGGTTGTTTTAGGAACCATTTTTGCAGCTGGTGTCCATGATTTTGGCACATTGGCATTATCTGTCCGAAATAAAGGGTATTCTATTGGAACAATTGCAGATCGCTTGGTCGGGAGAAGGGCAAAGCTATTATTTTTATTCATTATTCTTATTCTCGTATTGATGGTAAATGCGGTGTTTGCATGGGTTATTTCCAATTTATTTATTAGTTATCCTGCAAGTGTATTTCCTGTTTTTATACAAATTCCGTTAGCTATTTGGATTGGTTATGCAGCATATAAACGGAATATAAAAATGCTTCTTCCCTCTGTTATTGCATTAGTTATCATGTATGCAGCGGCTATTATGGCAAGCAGGGTCGGGTTCCTTCAAATTGATTTAGTCAGGTATATGGGAGGAGAGAATGGCACTGGTTTGTTCGGACTGGGTACTGTTTCAACGGCGTTCCTGATATGGATTGTTATTTTGATGGTATATGTATATATTGCGTCTACACTCCCGGTATGGAAATTGCTGCAACCGAGAGATTTTATTAATTCGCATCAATTAGTTGTCGGACTGGCTATTCTTTACTTGGGATTGCTTTTCACGTCTCCAAGTATGACAGCTCCTGTAGTAAATGAAAGTCCGGATAGAAGCTTTCTGCCGCTGCTATTTATCACAATTGCCTGCGGTGCGATTTCCGGCTTTCATGGACTAGTATCCTCAGGGACATCTTCTAAACAGCTGGATAAAGAAACCGATGCGCGTTTTGTAGGTTACTTTGGAGCAGTAGGAGAAGGCATTCTGGCCCTGGTTTCCATCATTGCGGTAGGGACATTCTTTGCAAATACCGATGCGTTTTCACAAGCCTATACTTCTTTTAATGAAGCGAATGCCATTGGTCTTGGAACGTTTATCGAAGGAGCGGCAACATTAGCGCAGGGGCTGGGAATTCCAACAGATATAGCAACGACAATCGTATCGATTATCGTTGTCAGCTTTGCTGCGACGACATTAGATACCTCGGTACGCTTGATGCGGTACATTATTGCAGAATTAGGGATTGAATATAAAATCCAGCCATTAACGAAAACACATGTAGCGACAACGGTTGCTGTGCTTTCCAGTGCGGCACTTGTGTTAATACCTGAAGGTCCAAATGGTTTCGGGTCAGGCGGCTACCTCATCTGGCCACTATTTGGCACTGCCAATCAATTACTGGCTGCCATTAGTTTATTCTTAATTGCTATTTGGCTAAAACGAAAAGGAAGTAATTATATGGTTGCGCTCATCCCGATGATATTCCTGATCTTTATGACTTTGTTTGCGATGTTCCAGCAGGTGGTCTTTGAATGGTCGTGGATGGGAACAGGTTCCAATATGCTATTGTTTGTTCTGGGCTCTATTATCTTTGTATTTGCGATTTGGATAGCTCTGACCTCCTTTTCAGAACTGATGAAAAAAGTAGAAGATCCGTTAAATAAAGATTGATTTTGCTTCCATACATATCTTCTTCAAAAGATATGTATGGAGGTTCGATATAAATAAATTATAGCCGGGAGGGCGGGAAAATGTTCACAGACAGGTTAAAACAGTTGATCCACTATTATGAGGAAGTAATCAGCTTGCCGCATAAAACAGAAGTAGCCAGAGAATTAAGAAACGAAGATGATTTTTTCTTGCTGCTTCTATATTCTGAAATGGTAGGAATACCGAACCCGGTTTATTATTATACGTTGGAATTATACCCGTATATCATTGAATCCTTCCATGATTGGCATTTACGAATGGGGATGGATAAATCACCACTTAACGGGATTCGCTGCTGTTAAAAAATTGGATGGGCACGCTGGCCATACATTGGAAGGAGGAGAGAAAGGATGCTTGGAGATAATAACCGGATTATTTTTGTAGGAGGCAAAGGCGGCGTCGGGAAATCCAGCTCGGCTGCTGCTTTGGCAACGGGATATGCAGAAAAAGGCTATCGTACCTTACTCATTTCAACGGATCCAGCTCACAATATAAGCGATATTTTTCAGCGGCAGATCGGTGGAAATATCACCTATATTGAAAAAAATCTATATGCGCTGGAAATTGATTCTGAAAAAGAAACAGACGCGTATATTCAAAAGGTTAAAGAAAACATACAGGGGGTTGTTCATGTTCAGATGATGGAAGAGGTACACCGTCAATTAGACACAGCAAAAGCCTCGCCGGGAGCAGATGAAGCTGCCTTATTTGATAAACTCATATCAATTATTTTGGAAGAAGGGACCAGGTTTGATAAACTAGTATTTGATACGGCTCCAACAGGTCATACGATTCGGTTGTTATCTCTTCCGGAATTAATGGGAATTTGGATTGAAGGTCTATTAAATAAAAGGAAAAAAACGAATACACAATATTCGCAATTGCTAAACGATGGACAAGCCGTAGATGATCCTATTTACGATACATTACAAGAAAGAAAACAGCGGTTTACCAAGGCAAGAGAAATTCTATTGGATAAGCAGGCAACAACCTTTCTATTTGTTTTGAATCCGGAGAAATTACCAATATCGGAAACCAAAAAAGCAATTCATCTCCTGGAGAAATTTCAGATAGATGTTCCTTACATTATTGTCAATAAAGTGTTGCCAGAGGAGACCGGCGCCGGTTTTTTTGAAAAACGGAAACAAAATGAAAAAATCTATTTAGAACGTATCGCCGTGGACTTTTCTGCTCAAACGATTTTGTATATTCCCTTTTTTTCTGAAGACATCACAAACCGTAAACAATTGAAGCAAATGGGAGCTTATTTGAAGGAGGTATTAGCGGATGAGAGCACTAGTACATGAAAATGGAAGCTTGCATATGAAAGAGATGGAGCTCCAAAGTCCGGGAGGATCAGAAGTTGTTGTAAAATTGAAAGCAGCAGGGCTTAACCGGAGAGATTTAACTATTCCGAACCGTCGTAAAGAAACGGAAGAAGCATTGATTCTTGGCTCAGATGGAGCGGGAATCATTGAAGAGGTAGGAAAAAATGTCAACGATGTAAAAGTTGGCGATGAAGTGATTATCAATCCGGCTTTACGCTGGGTACGAAATAGTGAGGCGCCGCCGAAAGAGTTTGATATTTTAGGCATGCCAGACCATGGTACGTTTGCTGAAAAAATTGTGATTTCTGAAGATCAGGTAGAACCAAAACCGGCATATATGAGCTGGGAGGAAGCGGCAGCCTTTCCGTTAGCTGCATTAACAGCATATCGGGCAATGTTTACTAAAGGGGAACTCGAAAAAAGAGAAACGGTATTTATTCCCGGAGCAGGCGGCGGTGTTGCGACTTATTTGATTGCATTTGCAAAAAATATCGGTGCCCGGGTAATTACAACTTCAAGAAGTGAACAGAAAAGAGAAAAAGCACGAGAGCTCGGTGCGGATGTCGTGATAGATACGGCAGATGATTGGGAAGAGAAATTAAGCAATGAAACCATTGATATGGTAATTGATAGTAACGGCAAAGCAACCTTTCAACGTTCTTTAGCCATTTTGAAAAAAGGCGGTAAATTTGTTACATTCGGTGCGACAACAGAGGATGTTATTGATTTTGATTTACGTGCTTTCTTCTATGGACAATACAAATTGATTGGTTCTACAATGGGGTGCCGGGAAGAACTTATGGCTGCGTTAGCACATGCAGAGAAATACCAATTGCATCCTGTTGTTGACCGTGTCTTTTCCTTGGATCAAAGTGTAGAAGCACTTAGTTATTTGGATGAAGGAAAACAGTTTGGAAAGGTAATTATTCGTATTTCTTAAAGCGGATATTTAAAAAAGAATTCCTATAGGAAGAAGCGGCAGATTGATGAAGAATAAAAGCAGAGAGACTGACGAGCGCTGATGTGCTATAATAGTCTCTCTGCTTTATATTGTATTGGCACTGGTCAAAGGAAAAGCAAGCATTAGAACGATATTTATGATTTTAAATAGGGCTCCATCCGGTTGACCGCTTCTTGCATCCGTTTTTGGTTCCGGTCATATACTTCCTTGGATGCAGGGTTATCAGTAGCTAAAGCAAACAGCTCTAAATCTGCTTGGCATTTTTTCATGCTGGCTAATAACAGAGCAGATTGTGCCGGCTCAGGAACGGTGATATGGTCGTCATAGAGATCAAGAAATAATTGTCCCTGATGGTCTACTTGACCGAGAAACACATTATCTATGGTAACATTTTGTTTTTCTAACTCTGCTTCCAGCCACGTCGGGTTTAAGGAAGCATTAGCCAGAGGCTCCAGCAGTATATTGCCGTCAGCAATAACCGTTTGCGGTTCTTTTGCTGGTGCTGGAGTGATATTTAAGTCTTTTAAAGTGATGGGCTGGTTTTCCTTTTTAGGCAAAACATTTAATTCCCCAGTCGGCTCTAATACGGCAAATTCAACATCGGAAACGAGGAATTGATTATTGTTTCGAAGCTTTTCTAATAAATCATCAGTAGAATAGCCTTCTTTTTTTAAGTTTTCCTCCATAATTTTTCCATTTTGTATAAAAACAGTACTTTTCCCATCCGTGAAATCTCGCATCCGTTTGCTTTTTAACGATAACTTTTCAATGGTGAAGGCAGCAATAAACCAGACAAACATCGCTAATAATGCATAATAAAAGCTATTATACGGATCCACTGTATGGAAGGCGGCAATTCCTCCGAGTACGATTCCCGAAATGGTTTCAAATATATTGAGCTGTGATAATTGCTTTGCGCCCAGCCACTTTACAAAGAAAAATAAGACGGTGATTAAAATAATGGAGCGAATAATAATGGATATCCATTCAGGCATGATTTTCCCTCCTTATGACTTATATTGTGGTTCTTGTTTGTCGATATGAATAACCTGCTGGTGTATATCATGGCGTGTTTCTTTGATTAGCTGCGAAGCTTCTTCAATTGCGGCTTTTAAATCCTGTTCCATGGAGGCGGCGTATAATAAATCTAATCCTGCTTCAATGGATTTTAATGTAGCGTAGCACGTCTTTACCTGTGATCCTACTGTCATAAAACATCTTCCTATCCTTTTGGTTTGAATATCATGGCGCCGATGACACCGAATATAATGGCGGCTGAAATACCAGCACTTGTAACCTCAAACATTCCAGTTACGACACCGATTAATCCGTGTTTATCCGCTTCCTGCATAGCTCCATGAACTAAAGAGTTCCCAAAGCTTGTGATAGGAACGGTAGCGCCTGCTCCTGCAAAATCAATAAGCGGTTCATACCAGCCGAGTCCATCCAAAATCGCTCCAGCAATAACCAGAATAGATAATGTATGTGCAGGAGATAGCTTAAATACATCAAACATAATTTGTCCGATAACGCAGATAAGTCCTCCTATTACAAATGCCCAGAAAAAAATCATAGATGTTCACCTCTTGCTTCGATTGACACTGCATGTGCAATACATGGGATAGGAGCTTTCTGCTGAATGCTCAAGGTTGAATGCAAAGACCCGGTTGCCACCACAAGAATTCGCTGTAAATTCCCTTTGATGACTTCTTGAAGATAATGGCCATATGTCACGATAGCAGAGCATGCTGCACCACTGCCTCCAGCAAGAACTGGCTGGTCTTCGCGGTAAATTGTAATCCCGCAATCCACATATTTTTCTGATTCAATCGGAATATTTCTGTCACGCAATAAATCAAAAGAAACCTCTCTGCCGACATGCCCCAGGTCGCCAGTGATGATTAGATCATAATAAGACGGATCTATCTGCAGGTCCCGCAGATGTGCTTCAATCGTATCAGCAGCAGCGATAGCCATCGCGCCCCCCATATTAAATGGATCTGTCATCCCCATATCAGCTACTTTTCCAATCGTCGCCGAAGTAACAGCCGGTCCTGTTCCGTTCTGAGCAACAAGCGCACAGCCGGCTCCGGTAACTGTCCACTGGGAGGTTGGAGGTTTTTGTCCGCCGTATTCTGTCGGATAGCGAAATTGTTTTTCCGTCGCTGCATTATGACTGGAAGCAGCACAAAGAATATAATTTGCTCCCTTTGCATTTATAATAGAAGCTGCAAGTGCCAGGCTTTCCATTGAGGTAGCACAAGCGCTGAAAGCTCCCAAAAAAGGAATGCTGCTTGTACTTGCTGCAAAGCTGGTCGGTGTCATTTGATTGATTAAGTCGCCGGCAATCAAAAATTCAATATTTTCTTTTTCGATGCGGGCTTTTTTTAATGTAGTCTGTATCGCTTCCTCCAGCATTTTTTGCTGGGCTTTTTCCCAGGAATCCTGATTGAGCCACATATCCTCATGAAGCGTATCGAATGCCTCGGGGATGTTCCCCTTTGCTTCAAATGGTCCACCGATTGTTCCTGTAGAAAGAATAGCCGGCCGATTTTCAAAAATCCAGGATTGATGTCCTTTTAGCATTAGAATCCCCCCCATTGCGTAAGTATGGTTTTAATAATGGCTACGACAAATGCAGAAAAAACACCATAAACAATTACCGGGCCGGCGAGTTTAAGCATATTGCTGCCCACGCCGAGAATAAAGCCTTCAGAACGATATTCGATTGCTGAAGAAATAACGGCATTACCAAACCCTGTCACCGGCACTGCAGATCCCGCTCCGGCAACCTGTGCAATACGGTCATAGACCCCAAATCCGGTTAACAGCATTGTAATAAAAATTAATGTAGCAATTGTCGGATTTCCAGCTGTTTTCTCTGTGAAATTAAATTGATAAATATAGAAAGTAGAGATGAGCTGTCCGATGAAACAGATAAATCCGCCTATAAGAAAAGCTTTGATGCAGTTTTTAAAGACAGGCCGTTTGGTCTCCCGCTTTTGTTGAAAAGCCTGGTAGCGCTGTTGATTTGGCTGTAGCTTTTGTTTCTTTTTATCTCCCATGGAAAGCACTCCTTTTCAGGTTAATACACGAAAGAAATGAAGATAGCTCGTCATCAACTATCAAGTCTGTTCCTTGGACAGATGGATGATTTCCTTCATTTTTTTCTTAATTTCTTCTTTTGTTAATGTTTGATTATCCATTTTTTCTTCCAGCTTTGCTGTTTCCAGGATGATCTTTTTATCCGTCGATAATTCTATTGTAAAATCAGGAAAGGTCTGTTCGAGTTCTTTTTGATAGACTTCCGTTTTATCTTGCAGCGAAAAACGCTCATGATGTGGAACTTCGATGGTAACGAGCAATGTATCATCTGTATTTACTGCATGAACAGCGGTAATATCATCTTTATTAATCAGCAATTCCTTTGCCTGTGTTGCGGGATCCTGAGAGGAATTGGTGGATAAATGCTTTATATTTGGATTTTCTGAATAAGAAGATTCGTTCTGATGATTACAGCCGACTAAAAAAAGAATAAAGAGGAGCAGCAGGGCTATTTTTTTATTTCGCATATATTCACATCCTGTTCTGTAACGAAATATGTAGGGCGGAGGACTAGACAGTCCTCCTGTTTTCCTGTATTTGCTGACATATCTTATTACTGTTTGTATTGAGGCTCTTCCTGCGTAATTTGTTGCATCCTCGGTTCTAATTGATCTAAAATACCCTGTGTTTGTTGTGCTGCATTTTTATATAGCTGTTTTGCTTGTTTATTATCTGTTTGAAGAGCAAATTGCTCCAGACTCGCCTGAGCACTTTTTAAACCTGCTACAGTTTGTTGAACTTGTGTGCCTACTGTCATCTTTCTCACTCCTTTTCATATCTTGCACTTATTATTTTGATGAAATAATTATATTTTATGCTTGTAAACAATTTCCAAAACCTATATGAACAGGAAAGCAGAAAGCAATGAAGACGTGTAAAAGCAGGTGACGGGAGGGAAAGTAAATAACAGGAATCGTGTTGACGTTGGAAGGATAATGAACGTAAACATAAAAAAACGACAGAAGGTACCTGTCGTTTTTAACATATATCGCAATAGATGGAAGCTTATCCAAATGTTAAATTTTATTTATTGTTTATTTAAGTTTTTTGATTTTACAAAAGGTCCTACATCCATGCGTGTTGGTTTTTTATATTTTTGGCTCATTTGTTCTGTCCATGTTTCCTGTTTGTTATTCGAATTTCGCGATTCATAATAATCTTTCATAGTCTGATCGTATTCCTGAATAAAGTGTTTTTGTTTGTCAAAAGGAATATACTGATTTTCGTGATAAATTGCCGGAAACGGCAAACGTGGTTTGATATCTGGTATTTCTGCCGGGTAGCCAATCGCCAGGCCGAACAATGGAACCACATGATCCGGTAATTCCAGAACATCGTTGAAGGCCTGGATATCATTACGAAGGCTTCCTAAGAAACAGATTCCCAGCCCCAATGATTCAGCAGCAACAACAGCATTTTGAGCAGCTAAAGCGGCGTCGATCGTTCCTACTATAAATTGTTCGGTGCTTTCCAGATTTTCGGTATGTTCGATTCCATCCAGTTGTTCAAGACGATGCAGATCCGCGCAAAATATAAGCAGATGACCATTTTTCTTTACATGCTTATGCCCCGAAATGGCATAGAGTTTTTCCTTGAGAACCTGGTCTGATACACCGATGATACTGTAGGCCATCACATTGCTGGAGGTAGACGCGCGTTGTGCACTTTCTACAATTGTTCTTATTTGAACGTTGTTTAAGGCTTTATCTGAAAATTTTCGAATAGAGCGATGATTCATTAATGTTTCAATGACTTGATTCATACGGGGTTCCTCCTCTTCATCTATACTGTTCCATAAGTTATTATAATGATTTATTTTGAAGACAATACTCGATAGTAAGTGTATCATGGGATTTACATCGGTTCCAAGAAACTTGCTCTGTTACAATGAATGGTGTAAAGAAATTATGTTATTATAAAGGCAATATAAATCTTTATAATAACATGGGCAGCAGCTGATGGGCAGCAGCTGATGGGCTGAGAACAGTAAAATTCAAAAGTTACATATGCTGGAGGGGCGATGTGTGTGAAAACATTTAAACTGCGTAAACTGGTTGTTTTAGATTATGATAAAGGATTAGAAGGAACAGAAGTGGAGCTGATTGACGGTCTCATTATTAATCGGGAAGATGATTATGATACATGGTTGATTGAAGGATTTATTAATCGTAATTACTGGAATTATTTTGAGAATAAAAAACATGAGGAACTGATGGTGCAAGCAACCATTACAAAAGAGAGCAATGAACCTGCTTCATTTATAACAAAGATGACTGAGATGCATGAAATCGGACAACAAATGAATGTAATGCTGATGGGGAAAATTATTGATAAACAAAAGAAAGATGTGGAGCAGCTATTAACTGCGCTGGTAGAGGATGGATATGAGGGAGAAGAGTTAATTCAAAAATTTAAAGAAATCTATTAGAGGATGTTCACAAATCCAATAAAAAATGATATGTCAGGAAAAGGAGCCTCTCCCAAGAAGATCCGCGACGTGCGGGCAGCGCAGAAATCATCGGAACACGATGTGCTCTGATGCGACTGGTCCTTTTCAGCGTACTGTTTAAACATGTACAAACAGTATTCACATGATAAGAAGAAGGGAAAAACAATGAATAAAGAACGAAAAAAATTTGAGACGCCCACCCGGCGTTCTCCATTTCAAATGCTAATGATTTATTATATGGCTGCGATAGCGCTATCGACTATATTGCTATCTTTACCTGTTTCGCATAAGCCCGGTATTGATATTCCTTTTATTGATATTGTTTTTACGGCTGTCAGTGCGATTAGTGTAACAGGATTAAGTACTATTTCCATTGCGGATTCATTAAGTACCACGGGAATTATTTTTTTAGCTCTGATGATGCAGATTGGAGCAGTAGGGATTATGGCAATTGGTACGATACTCTGGGTGGTGTTAGGTAAACGGATAGGTTTTAAAGAAAGAAGCATGATTATGACTGACCAGAATCAAACGCATTTTAACGGCATGGTACAGCTAATCAAGAATATTATATTCTTGCTGCTGGCGGTTGAAGCAGCTTTCTTCATTATATTAGGCATCTATTTTATGGGGTATTATGATTCCGTAGGAGAAGCATTCCTGCAAGGTTTTTTCATGGTTATCAGTTCGGTGACAAATGGTGGTTTTGATATTACGGGGCAATCCATGATTCCATTTCAATCTGATTATTTTGTTCAAATAATCAGTATGGTGCTTATTATCATTGGCGCTATCGGCTATCCGGTCATCATAGAGATAAAGGAATATCTTTTGCATAAAAGAAAATTAAAAAAACAATTTCATTTTAGTTTGTTTACGAAGCTGACAACTGTAACTTTTTTTAGCTTGGTTTTGGTTGGTGCGTTCGGCATTTATCTGTTTGATATAAATGGATTTTTTAAAGGTGTTGTCTGGCATGAATCCTTTTTTTATGCGTTGTTTCAGTCTGTTACCACAAGAAGCGGGGGATTGGCGACAATGGACTTAACTTTATTATCAGATACCAACCATTTATTCATGTCTGCATGGATGTTTATCGGGGCATCTCCAAGCAGTGCCGGGGGAGGAATCCGGACAACGACCTTTGCGCTGGTTTTGATTTTTCTATTTACGTTTATCCGCGGCGGAAGAAGTGTTAAAATTTTTCACAGAGAGGTCTACGAGGTAGATTTAAATAAAGCGGTGACTGTAACCTTTTTTGCAATAATGGTTGTATTTTCTTCTGTTATTATCCTTAGTTATTTAGAGCCGTATTCATTAGATGCGCTTATTTTTGAAGTTACTTCTGCTTTCGGAACAGTGGGGTTATCCCTGGGGGTTACAGGTGACTTAACCACATTCAGTAAAATAATATTGATGATATTAATGTTTATTGGACGAGTCGGTATTCTCACATTCCTTTTAGTATTCCGTCGTAAAAAGGATCCAGCGAAATTTAATTACCCGAAGGAAAGAATGATTATTGGGTAAAGGGCGTTAAGAAAGGAATAGTTAGTATGTAAAATAAAATGGCCTGTGCCTTTAGCACAAGCCATTTTGTGTTTAGCAGTAAAATGCAGCTCCTACGATGATTAGTAAAATGAAAAGAACAACAATCAACGCAAAGCCGTTTCCGTAGCCGCCACAATAGCCGCCACCGTAGCCGCCACCATATCCATAGCCCATGCTTTTCACCTCCTGAACTTACAGTATTACTGTATGCAGATAGATAAAATGTGTATAGACGTTTGCCTAGTTTTTTAACAGCAGCGTTCTGATACTCCCTCTGTTATTGTTTCAGCAGGCTTTATAAAAGACAGGAGATTTATACAGCAAGTAATAAAGAATACAGGAATTACTCAGCAAACAGCATGCAATTACATTTTCTACTTTATTTTATGTAGAGATATTGATAAAATGGAATTATATAAGTGAAATGAGTAATCATATTTTGTACATAGGCGAAGGGAGTGCTTCATGATGGAAATGCTTTTCGGTGTGGTTTGTTTTGCGATTCTTGTTTTGAATATTGGTTATTGCGTTATGGATAGAGAGTAGTCTTTCCGCCATTATAAAAGCAGAATGCTGTTTCTATTTTCTTGAAGAAAATAAGAATCCAGTGTTCTGCTTTTAGTCTATCCAGCCAAATTCGTTGAAAGGATAAATAATTAATTCAGATTTGCCGATAATATCATCTCGTGGAATAAACCCAAGTCCATTGCGGCTGTCTTTACTAATCAGTCGATTGTCTCCCATGACAAAATAATTATTTTCAGGAATTTCTAACGGACCAAAATTATTAGTTTGTGCAATGACTTCATCGCTTAAAAAATGCTGCTGATAGGCCTGACCATCGATATATAATTGACTGTTTTCAATTTCTATCGTTTCTCCGGGCATCCCGATAATACGTTTTACATAGTTTTTTGGCGGCTGATGGATGATGACCACATCGCCCCTGCCAGGGTCATCTATCGTGTAAACAATTTTATTAAAAATGACACGCTCTCCATCCTGAAGAGTGGGATACATGCTTTCTCCTTCTACAATGGAAGTGGCAAAAATAAATGTCCTGAGAAAGAAAGCAAGCATTATCGTAATAATAATTGCCTTCAGCCAGCCTACCCATTCTTTTTTTTGATCGGTATTTTCCACTAACTCATCTCCAAAACGTGCATAGTCTCCTTTTATCGTAGCATGTTTACGCGATTTTGCGCAAACATGCCAGTGGAAACAATTGAAAAATATATTGCGGAAGAGAAATAATATCCATTTACTTTTTATTTAACAGGTATGCTTCTAATCGATCCAATCCTTCTTTTAAAATGTCCTCGTGATAGGCATAGCTTAGACGCATATAGCCTTCGCCGTCTTTAGAGAAGCTGCTGCCTGGAACAAGAGCGACTCTGGCATTCCGGACCAGGGAGAGCCCTAAATCAAATGAACTCATATCATTTAATGTCAGCTTTGGAAAAATATAAAATGCGCCCTGCGGCTGCTCAACCTCCAATCCCATGCCTGTCAAACGTTCATACACATAATCCCTTCGTTTTTTAAACACTTCTTTTATATATGCCGTGTGTTCCTGATAAGTAGTCATTGCTTCTAAAGCAGCGTATTGGCTGATGGAAGCAGCACAAGATACATTGTATTGGTGAACCTTTAACATTTGCTCTGATATCCATTCAGGAGCAAGGGTGTATCCGATACGAAAGCCTGTCATGGAGTGTGATTTAGATACACCGTTGATAACGATGGTTTGATTTTTTAAATCGGAAATCGAAGCAATCGATGTGTGGGCAAAATCAAAAACAATCTCACTGTAGATTTCATCGGATAAAATAAATATTTCTTTCCCTTTAATCACTCCGGCAAGAGCTTCTAATTCTTCTCTAGAATAGGCTGCACCAGTCGGGTTAGAAGGGGAAGGAAGAACAATACATTTGGTATTTTCATTGATAACATCTGCCAATGCTTCCGGAGTAAACTTAAACCCGGTATTAGTTGTATCTACATGAACCGGTTTGGCGCCAGCGAGCGTAATCAGCGGTTCATAGCCCGGATAAATAGGACTTGGCAAAATCACTTCATCCCCAGGTGTAAGGATGGTCCGGAAAGTAATATCAATTGCCTCAGATGCTCCAGAAGTAACAATAATTTCCGAATCCGGCTGATAAGCCAGCTCATAATTTGTCTTGTAATAGGTATGTATGGCTTTTCGTAACTCCCAGATTCCTTGATTCGGTGTGTACGTTGTGAAGTTATTCTCAATCGCCTGAATTCCTGCATTTTTTACATTATCCGGAGTATGGAAATCCGGCTGTCCGATTGTTAAAGAAACGACGTCCTTTTCATCAGAAACCAGATTAAAGAATTTACGTATTCCCGATATTTCAATATTTTTTACATTGTTATTTATTAAATGCTTCAACATAATCACCTACGCTTAAAAAGTAAAATTTTCATTAAATGTTCAAATAATTTGGATTAATACGAATGAAATTGGGTATAATAAAAATATAGAATAAAATAAAAGGAGAATACAATATGCGACCAAGATCTCTTAATTTCGAACAGCTTGTTGACATGAATAGACAAGAATTATTAAACGATGAGAAAAGTATATCACAAATTGAAGAGAAGTTAGACAAGAAACAAGAAGCTTTTTTATTGAATCATAAAAAGAATAAAAACGAATTAACCGCTGAGTAGGAGAAATCCTTGCTAAAGCGGTTTTTTATTGGAGAGAGGGAAGAGGAATAAAAAAACGATTTTGAAGCAGCCCTGTTCTTATTGTATCATCTTTATAAAATAAGGGATTTTACCGCCGTATAAAATCGTTTCAACATGACGAAACTGAATAGCAGCGAAATCAGAAAGAAAAGGTGAGAACATGTTGCTGTCAGGGATAGTATCTATCGGAAATGTTGGAATTAATATTACTTATATTTATGTCATTATGATGCTGTTATGCAGTACAGCTGTGTACTATCTGACGAAAAAAATATATCAATGGGCGGTTAGAAAGCAAATGATGCGGTTTCTGGCATATATCGGTGCAAGCATTATTGTGATTAGCTTAACGATTATAACAGCTGTCATCCAGGAAAGGGATGCTTGGCACTTTCTAAGAGCTGCTATGCAAAGCCTCGCTTTTTTAGGCATCTGCTTAGCTATTTTTCCATTATTGCATCAATTTTTATTGAAAAGAAAATAATCTTCGGCAAATGTTATTTTCTTTTTAATACGGCAATAAAATGTTTATATACGATGGGCCAAAGATTAATGTCTGGCCAGCTTCCTTATTTCTTTTTAGAGCGTGCAGGAGGCCAATCCATTTTTCCTAACGAAGAAGGTACGTAATAGCTGGAGCGATGTTTTTTGGCAGGGGTCGATTTTGGTTTTTCCTGCTTCCAGTTAATATACTGACAAATTAGCCGTTTTGCTTGAGATAAAGACATTTTTACAGGCGGGTTGCGATAGCTTTGGTCTAATGCACCCAGATGCTTCAGATGTTTTAAATCCTCTTTGGCAGGAGGGATATGGAAGCAATATTCTCCAACCTTAATAAGCACTGTAGAATGTTGATTGCTAAGCTTGGGATGGTCAGAAAAATGCAACCCTTTTTTAGAAGCTTTTTTCTCTTTTAATAATTTTTCGATGGCTTGTTTTTTTAATTGATACAGCTGCTTCGGGTCAGGAGCCGTTTTTGCATGCTTATTAATAACAAATAAAGCCTGCGCCAGCTTTTCAACCTCAACGTCATGTTTCATTTTTAGTCTCTCCCTTTAAAAAAGGATTCAATCAATCTATATTTAATTAATACTCTAACTTAAAATTTATGGAATTTCAATACTATATCGAAAAAATACGAACAAATGCACTTGTTTTGTGCCGGGTGAAAAATAAAAGCTTGAATAATGCTTGCGCCAGCAAGGATTACGCGCATAAGCACGTGCTGAGAAAAATATACTGTAGATTATTAGGAAGGCATGATAGTAATTTCCGAATTCAGAGAAGAAAAAAGACCCTCGCATGGCGGCTAAGGTCTTTTCAGATGAGCAAGAAGAAATATCATTTTAGTGCTGTGGGAATGCTTTGTTGAAATATCGTGCTGTCTAATTTACTTTTTTTAAGTCATCAAGAATTGCATCCATGTTATCAAATTCCACTCCATCATAATTTTTGACAACTTCACCTTCCGGGCTGACTAGAAAGAAAGATGTCCCGTGGAGAACCTGATCATCTCCCTCTGCGGGGGCTTGAACAAGGTTTTTAAAATGCTTAATGGAAAATTCGCGGATCGTTTCAAAATCATAACCAGTGACGAAAGACCAATTATCGAAATTCACATCATAGTTAGAGGCATAATCCTTTAATACCTCAGGGGTATCGAAATCTGGATCTACGCTAAAAGAAACAATCTGTGCATCGATGCCTTCCTCTTCCATCATGGATTGCAGGTGAGCCATATTATATGTCATCGGCATACAGACGGTGGTACAGTTTGTAAAGATAAAATCAGCAATCCACCATTCTCCTTTTAAATCTTCAAGGGAGAGCTGTTCTTCATCCTGTGTCGTATACTCAAATTCCGGGACTTGTTCTGACATGGTTGTTTCAATAGCGTAACCCTGTCCGCAGCCTGCTAATACGAAAAATAAACCAATAAGTAATAAATAATGTCTCATATCATTAAACCCTTTCCTACTGTATCTTATGTTCATTATAGCATTGGGGAAAATGTTGAAAAAGTCTCTCATATGAAGGAATTATGACATTTTAAACCGGGCTGCCCGGATATCTTTCTTTCGATAAAATTTTACTGCAATCCAATTCTTTCAAGCTGAAGGATAATCGAGCCCTTTAATAGTGATTCTCCAATCGCTGCTGCAGGCGAAAATCGAGGTTATCCCATGAAGAAACAAAAAATTCTGCAGGTAAAGCATTAATTTGGATGTAATGTAAATACATGCAGCTCCGGTTTGCAGAAGAATCGATAAGGTAAACGGGTGGTTCCAATCCCGCTGTTCACGTATAATGTCAATCTATCTGAAACAGTGTATTTCCCTTGTACATATTTTTCTGCGTACGCCGGCGTATATAAATCGCCAATAAAAGGTAATCGGACCTGCCCTCCATGGCTATGACCTGATAATTGAATATCCACAGGATAATCCTTCACCATATCGGCAAGGTCAGGCTCGTGCGCAAGAAGAATGGTGAAATCAGAAGCTGTCCGATCTCTTAACGATTGACTGACATCCGGATTCCCAAGCATTGCATCATCCAGTCCAGCCAGCAGAAAGGAAGCATTCTCACGATGGATACGGGAGGCATTGTTTTGGAGCAAGGTAAAATCAGCTGCTTCAAAGGTTTCGTATAAAATATCCGTTCCATAGCCCCCATGATCATGATTTCCATAAATCCAAAACTTTCCTTCAGGCGCCTCCAGCTGCTGTAATATACGGATGAGACTGTCGTCCCAGTGATAATTATTAGGTTCGTCTACTAAGTCCCCTGTAAATAAAATCAAGTCGGGTTCCAGATTATTAATTTTTGTAACAAGAGTTTCGAGCTGCTCTAAGCTATAATGGAAACCTAAATGGGTATCGGAAAATTGCACAATTTTAAACTGATTAAAAGCGTTGGGAATTTGTGGAGATGTAATTGATTCTTCTGTGATTTTCAGGAGAGAAGGTTCTATCTCACGAGCATAAAAATACGTTCCGCCGCTCAAACCAAATAATGTTAATAAGCTTCCTAAAGACCTTTTTAAAAATGTTCTGCGATTCATTGTATAATTTCCTTTCTGCATATAAACCAATACGAAAATTATAGCACGGATAGAAGCTTTTTTTCATTTGGCAAATAGGTAAAGTTTTATACTTTTTTATTTAAGATACAGTAAAATCATTCTTACTGCTTTTAAAGACCTGATTTATCGCGTTTTACTCGGACATAATTCTTCTGTAGAAATATGTGAAGGCACTTTTTTAGGAGCAATATTCTTCCAAATGAGGAATCTGCTGATACAATCACTGGGAGAGAACCGCAGAAGTATGTTAAACTAAAAGTGTGTGTATAACGAAAAATCAAGTAATATACTTTAAGGTGACCGTTTATGGGTAATTATCCTCGCAGATAACACCCGTGAACTTTTATGATGAAGATAGAGCAGGTCTCGCAGAAACGTTTTGGAAGAAGATGTATCTACCGGGTTACTTTCACAGCATTTCTAATAAGTTAAAAGCATCTTTGAATTTCAATCGTCTTTATATGAAGAAGGGGGTAAATAAGGTGAGTACAACGCAAGATAAACAATTGTCAGATATGAAAATCAGTGAAGTCCTTATACCTGCTGAAAAGGTAGCGCATGTCCAGCTCAATAATCCTTTAGAACATGCATTGCTGGTATTAATGAAATCCGGCTATGCAGCAGTGCCAGTACTTGATGCAACCTATAAATTTGCCGGGATTATCGGAAAAACCGTTATCCTGAATGAAGTACTCGGGATTGAAAGCTTTGAAATGGAACGCTTATCAGAAATTCGGGTAATGGACGCCATGGCTGCAAATGTACCGACCTTAACCAGAGAAAATAGTTTACTAGACGGGCTGAATGCTTCCATTGACCATCCATTTGTATGTATAGTAGATAAAGATGGTTATTTTGATGGTATTTTAACAAGAAGAGCAATATTGAAGCAAGTAAAAAAAGATATTTATATGAATGCATATAAAAAATAATAACAATGTCTCCATGACGTGGAAGAGCGATAGTTTATTCTGCTTCATGGGGATTTTTTTGCATGTTAGGAAATATATATGCTGAATTTAGCGCTTCAACATGTTCCATGGGGGAATAATCTTAGGCACCAGAAATACACTCCGCTTTCGTAGGCCCCGAGCTCATCTCCTTTGAAGAAGACTTAGCGATTGGCAAGAACATCGATATTTTAAATAACAAGTGGTTTTCTTGGTTTTTCTTACAGTAATATTAGTTGCCGATGAAGATGGCGTCTGCTAAAGTAAGAAGGAGATTATAGAAAATGGAGGAGTAGTTGATTATGGATGCAAATGAAATTATACAATTTATTTCTAATAGTAAGAAAAGCACACCTGTAAAAGTATACGTGAAGGGAGACTTGGACAAGCTTCCTGAACAGAACGAAATAAAGGCATTTGTTGATGCGAAAAGCGGTACATTATTTGGAGAATGGAAAGCAGTAGAGCAATTCTTAAAAGATAATGAAGCTGTTATCGAAGATTATGTTATTGAAAATGATCGCCGTAACTCTGCTATCCCAATGCTGGATTTAAAAAATATCAATGCGCGTATCGAGCCGGGTGCGATTATTCGTGACCAGGTAGAAATTGGCGATGGTGTTGTAATCATGATGGGTGCATCAATTAATATTGGTGCTGTTATCGGTGAAGGAACGATGATTGATATGAATGCAGTTCTTGGCGGAAGAGCTACTGTAGGAAAGAACTGTCATATTGGCGCAGGTACTGTCCTTGCCGGCGTAATTGAGCCGCCATCTGCTAAACCAGTTATCGTAGAAGATGATGTGGTAATTGGCGCAAATGTTGTTGTCCTTGAAGGGATTACGATTGGAAAGGGCTCTATTGTTGCAGCAGGATCTATTGTTACCAAGGACGTAGAACCAAACACATTAGTCGGCGGTACACCTGCCCGAGTTTTAAAAGAAATCGATGAGCAGACAAAATCGAAAACAGAAATCAAACAAGAGCTTCGTAAATTAGATAATTAAGGCAGATGAAAACTTTATGACAGCAATTGATTTGCAAACGATCCGCAGGGAACTGCATCAGATTCCTGAATTAGGTTTCAGGGAGGAAAAGACGCAGAAGTACCTGCTCGCAAAAATTCAAGAAATGGCGACAGATTGTGTTGAAGTGAGAACATGGCGGACCGGTATTTTAGTACATGTATCTGGAACCGATCCAACAAAGCGGATTGGTTTTCGGTCTGATATCGACGGACTCCCCATTTTGGAAGACACAGGCTTCGACTTTGCTTCAACGCATAGGGGACAAATGCATGCGTGCGGACACGATTTCCATATGACCATTGCTTTGGCAGCACTCAACAGGCTGATTGAACAGCCTGTAAAGGATGATGTGCTATTTATTTTTCAGCCAGCTGAAGAAGGCCCGGGCGGCGCAAAGCCGATGATTGCGTCAGAAGAATTTCTTGCATGGAAACCAGATACGATTTTTGCACTGCATATTGCTCCAGAGCTGCCAGTTGGTCAGGTATCCTCTAAACCTGGACTTTTATTTGCTAATACGAGTGAGCTGTTCCTGGATTTTAAAGGACTTGGCGGCCATGCTGCCTATCCGCATTTAGCGAAGGACATGACCGTAGCAGCGAGTAATTTTGTTGTGCAGGCTCAGCAAATTGTCTCCAGAAGGTTAAATCCGTTAGACGGTTCCGTCGTTACGATTGGAAAAATGGAGAGCGGATTTGTTCAGAATGCCATAGCGGAGACAGCTCGTTTGGAAGGAACGATTCGAACGACAGAAGCTTCCTCCATCATATTGGTGAAGGAAGAGCTGGAGAAGCTGATCAAAGGATTTGAAATAGCCTATGATTGCCAGATAAATGTCGATTATGGAGCGAATTATTACCAAGTAGTAAATGAAGAAAAATATGTGGAGCTCTTTAAAACGTCTCTGGAAAACACGGACATTACTTATGTCCAGGCTTCTGCAGCAATGACTGGAGAGGATTTTGGAGATATGCTAAAAGAGATTCCAGGATTTATGTTCTGGCTTGGGGTAAATTCTCCATATGGACTGCATCATGCGAAGCTAACCCCGGATGAAGCTGCGCTTTCTGTAGGCGCGGAAGCTGTAGAAACCTATATCCGCTCCATTGGTTAGTATTTGACAGGTATATTATGGTTTAATAAAAAAGATTTTCTCTTGTGATGGGAGAAAATCTTTTTTATATGCTCTATTCTTCTAAAATCAAATGTATACATCTTCCTTCTTCATCATATATCAGTTAAAGAGAAAATAGGAAGGAGTGACCTCATGCAGATTTATGATGCCCTCCCTGATTTATCTAAATTCAAACCATTGCCCGGAAGTAATCAATCCCTGTTATTTTCTAGCGGAAAGCCGATTCTTGTTATCTTTTGGTCTGTTAGCTGTTCATCCTGTGGTTATTTCTTGCAAAAGCTGGCTGCTATTCCTCCAATCAAATCCCAAAAAGTGATTACCATATTGATTCACACATATTTAGATAGTGAACAAATCAGCCTGCCTGAAATAAAAAATAAACTAAATCAGCTGCATGTTGATGCTGTATATTTAGATGATGTAACTGGACAATTGGATGATATATTTCAGTTCCGTTATGTACCTGCGTTATACTTATTTGATAAACAGGAAAAGCTGCGGTTCAAACAAATTGGAAAATCTTCTACAAGTTTGGTAGAACAGCGTTTGAGACGATTAATCAATACAAAATAAATTAAATATATAGACTCTATTCTTTCCGGGATGGAGTTTTTTTGTGCAATAGGAGCAGATTATGGATGGTTTCAAAATATTTCACGGATAGAAATCACGCAACAAAAGCTGTCTTAAAAAATTTATCAAAAATTTTCAAAAAAATTTCACAAAACAGTAGAAATTTATTTCGGAAACCGTTATATTAGTTATTACGGATTAGTGGAAAGGGGGGAATTAATTTTGAATACCTTTAAAAAACTGAAGCATTTCTATTGGCCTTATAAAAAGTATTTTATTTGGTCGATTATCTGTATGCTTATCGTTACCAGCATTACGGTTGTTTATCCGATTATCCTGCAAATTACAATCGATGAAGTAGTTGCTGAACAGAGATATGGACTGATTCCTTATATTTGTGGTGTATTCTTAGGGTTAATGATGATAAAGGGTATATCTACTTTTTTCTTTCAGTACCTGGGTGATTTATTTGGAATGACCTCTGTATATAAGCTGCGTGAATCATTATACGATAAGCTGCAAGCGCTGGCATTTAAATATTATGATAATGCCAAAACAGGGGATATTATGTCCCGGCTGACTGCAGATGTCGAAGGATTTCGTTTCTTTCTTTCGGTAGGTTTTGCAGAATTGATTCGCGTTGTGTCGTTGATGCTGATAAGTATTTCGGTTATGTTTTATTATTCTATTCCTCTAGCACTTATAACAATGGCGGCGATGCCGTTTCTGGCATTTGTTGTTTATAAATTTGATAAGCAGGTTCATCCGGCCTTTCGAAATATCAGACGCTCCTTTGGAAAGTTAAATACAAGAGTACAGGAAAATATAAGCGGGATGAATACGGTTAAATCATTATCAAGAGAAGACTTTGAGATTGGCAGGTTTTCTGAAAGTAATGATAATTACCGCCAAAAATATTTGTTTACATCAGGTTTGTGGGCAAAGTATTTTCCGGTGATGGAATTTATCGGAAATGTCAGCGCCGTTGTTTTATTAGCGTTTGGCGGTTTTTTTGTCATAAATGGATCCATGACGACCGGACAATTAATGGCCTTTTTCAGTTTAGTCTGGTTTATCATGGGACCGCTTATGAACTTAGGATTTATCATTAATCAATTTTCACAGGCAAAAGCATCTGGAGAGCGGCTGCTGGAGATCCTCGAAGCGCCTGAAGATATCGAAGAAAAGACTGGTGCGATGGATGCTGATATTCAAGGCCATGTCACCTTTAAGGATGTCACATTAACATATATCGAAGAAGATGATGAAGCATTAAAACATGTCAGCTTCGATGCTCCGCCGGGCAAAACAATCGGGTTAATCGGCGCAACGGGCGCAGGAAAAACAAGTATTACCCAGCTGCTTACACGGTTTTATGAACCGGAAGAGGGGGAAGTTTTAATCGATGGACGCCCTGTTTCGGACTATAAGCTGAAAAGTCTCCGCAGCCAAATTGGTTTTGTTCTGCAGGAGCCGTTCCTGTTTTCCACAACCATTAAAGAAAATATTTCTTATGGTACACCAGGAATTCAGGAAGAAGAAATTGTTGCAGCGGCAAAAATGGCGCAAGCGCATGATTTTATCATGGAGCTTCCAAAAGGATATGATACGCTTCTAGGAGAAAGAGGAATGGGGCTGTCCGGGGGACAGAAACAGCGGATAGCTATAGCCAGAGCCATTTGTATCGATCCGAGTATTCTTGTATTAGATGATGCAACGTCTGCTGTTGATATGCAGACGGAGCATAAGATTCAAAAGGCATTGCGTGAAGTGATGAAGAACAGAACATCCTTTATTATTGCGCACCGTATTTCCTCTTTAAAGCATGCGGATGAAATTTTAGTGCTGGAAGACGGGGAAATCGTTGAACGGGGCACCCATGACTTCTTGTTGAAAAATAAAGGTCCTTATGAACGTATTTATAATATCCAATATCAAGACCGCGAAGAGATTATGAGTGTGGTCAATTAAGGGAGGCGGCGTATATTGGCAAAAGCAAAAGAAGCTAAAAAGCAAAGTAATCATCTGGAGCGATTTCACTATACAATAGACCAGACAATTGAAAAGCCGTTTAACTGGGAACAGATGTGGAGATTGCTTCAGTTCTTAAAGCCTTATTCCAAAACATACTTGCCCGGTGCGATTATTGCAATGATGATTGCTACAGCTGTCCGATTATCTATACCGATTCTGATCGGAAAGGTAGCTGTGGATATTGCGATTGCCCAGAATGATGGAAATCTGTTAGTTTATCTTGTTGCAGGGATTGCTATTCTTTATATTATCAGTTTTATTGCCAATCGATTCCGGATCAAATGGGTAAATATTTTGGGGCAGAATGTAATCTATGATTTAAGGCAAAAGCTTTTTTCCCATGTACAGAGGCTGTCACATCGTTTTTTCGATAACCGCTCGGCAGGATCTATCCTAGTCCGGATTTTAAATGATATTAATTCCTTGCAGGAACTATTTACCAACGGAATTATTAATCTGTTGATGGATATTTTAATGTTGAGCGGCATTATTATTATCCTGTTTATAATGAGCCCGCCTCTGGCGTTGGCGGTGGTAATCGTCATTCCGCTGATGTTTATTATATCAACTGCGTTAAGAAGAAAAATTAGAAGAGCATGGCAGCTGGTCCGCCTGCAGCAATCGAGAATGAATTCACATTTAAATGAAGGACTGCAGGGAATGCGTATTACCCAATCCTTCTCTCAAGAAAAAGAGAATGCGGAATTCTTTGATGGTGTAAATTCAGGCTTCTTTAACAGCTCCCGTGATGCAGCGAAGAAAAGTGCTTTTTTCCGTCCGCTTGTAGATATCTGTGACGCAGCCGGGACCATTATATTAATCGCTTTTGGCTCTTACTTAATTTTGAACGGAACGATTGAATTAGGGACGTTTATTTCCTTTGCATTCTTCTTAGGGATGTTTTGGGAGCCGATTTCCAGGCTGGGTCAGATGTATAATCAGCTGCTGATGGCAATGGCCTCCTCCGAGCGTATTTTTGAATTTTTGGATGAACAGCCTAATGTGGAAGAAAAAGAAGGCGCATATCAATTTGAAAAGATGGATGGCCAGATTGAATTTGATGAAGTCGAATTCGCTTATAATGCAGATCGGATGGCATTAAAAAAGATTTCCTTGAAGATGGAGGCAGGTCAGACAATAGCCTTGGTTGGTCATACGGGAAGCGGAAAGTCTACCATTGCCAACCTGATCAGCCGTTTCTATGATCCTACATCTGGAGCAGTAAAAGTGGACGGACATGATCTGCGGGACGTGACGTTAGACAGTCTAAGACAGCGGATTAGTGTTGTTCTTCAAGATACGTTTATCTTTTCTGGAACAATTATGGAAAATATCCGCTTCGGCAGACCGGACGCGAAGGATGAAGAAGTAAAGGAAGCGGCAAAGGTTGTTGGAGCAGACAGTTTTATCAGCCGGTTAGCCAATGGTTACGAGACAGAAGTGGAAGAGCGGGGGAATATTCTATCTGCCGGTGAAAGACAATTATTGTCCTTCGCAAGGGCGCTTTTGGCAAATCCGAGCATCATTATATTGGATGAAGCTACAGCAAGTATTGATACCGAATCGGAAGTGAAGATTCAAAAAGCATTGAAACGTTTATTAAAAGGAAGAACGTCGATTATAATTGCCCATCGTCTGTCTACGATTCGAGAAGCGGACTGCATCTATGTTCTGGAGCACGGAGAAGTTTTAGAATATGGAAATCATCAGGAATTAATGCAGCAGCACGGAAAATATTATGAACTTGTTAAATCACAATTCACGATGCTGGATGCTATATAAATAAAAGGGAGGGAGCAGCTGCAATTGTGGCTGTTCTTTTCTTCTTTTATCGCAATGCAAGATAAAGTAAAATTCCCCGCTGAATAATGTTTTACATTATGTTAATATATAGAAATGAAAGACTGGAGGTTGCTTGTCATGAAAAAAGATTTTGCAGTAATTGGTCTCGGCAGATTTGGCGGAAGCATTTGTAAAGAACTAAGCGATAAAGGAATGCACGTTCTCGCCATTGATTCAGATGAGACGAAGGTCAATGAATATAAAAATATTGCATATCATGCTGTCGGACTTGATGCGACAGATGAAGATGCCTTGAAAGAAATAGGGATTACCAATTTTGATCATGTTATTGTAGCTATCGGAGAAAACATCCAGGCAAGTATTCTCGCCGCGGTTATCTTGACGGATTTAGAAATAAGAAGGATCACGGTGAAGGCCCAGAATGATTATCATGAAAAAATTCTGAATCGGATTGGCGTTCATCATGTCGTCCATCCCGAAAGAGATATGGGCAAGCGGCTGGCACATAGCTTCATATCCAATAATATTTTAGAGTATCTGGAGCTATCCAATGAGCACAGCATCGTAGAGGTTATCGCAGGCAAGAAAATGATTGGTAAAAATTTAATTACACTGGATGTCCGGGCAAAGTTTGGGTGTAATATTGTTGCGATAAAAAGAGGATCAGAAATTGATGTATCCCCTGAAGCAGATGAGCCTCTCCATGAAGGAGATATACTTATTGTAATTGGGGCAGATCAGGATATTAATCGGTTTGAAAAAGCATTTATTTTTGATTAACTATAAGTTCGTCCTCTTTAAAAGACCCTTTCACATTGAATATCTTTGTAAAAGGGTCTTTTCTAATTATCAGCTAAAGCTGCTCATTGTCAAAGCGGTAGATAAGAAGGCGCTCGTCTGGATTCAGCCAGTATGCTTTTAGTTTTATTTCCTGCAATAATTCAAAAGGGCTATCATATTCAAGGAATTGAATATATGTATCATGAGGGTAATATAGAATAATATCTACCACCCTCGGGGCCTCTTCAACTGATTTTAAAATATTAGAGGTAATGCGCTTAAAAATTTGTACAGAAAAAGGATTGAAAAAATAAAAATGATTATCCTTTGCACGAATTTTATATTCCTCTGCCAAGCAGCAAATAAATTGAATATCGGTCTGCTTATCCTCAGCGTTTATTGAGTGTGTATATGTTTGTAAATTATGCTGGGCATCGTTAAAAAAATGCGTGTTCATTTCTATGCCAGTCACCGATATCTGCTGAAAAAAATCAAGATAAAAGGCTAAACGTCCTTTTCCACATCCAAAATCGATGACAGTGCCTTGTTTATCAAGCGTATAATTTTTCGTTAATTTTTCCAAAGCGCTGTATGGAGTCGGCTCATAAGGATTGTAATGATGTGATTCAGGATAGATTGTTTTCTTATCCTCGATGGTATGAATTTGCAACAGCTTATCATAATATTTATCCTTCATAAACAAGTACCTCTTTCTGGATAGCAGTGCCGCCTATTTTAAAGAAAAGCTCCATTCTCCAAAAATAATTTTTCAGGAGAATGGAGCTTCTGTTCTTTATATTTCCATAATGATTGGTAAGACCATTGGACGACGTTTCGTTTTTTCATATAAGAATGGAGCAATCGTATCTGTAATTTCATTTTTAATTTCAGACCATTGTGTTGTACGGCGTTCCATTACTTTTTCTAAATGCTTAGCGACAAGTTTTTGCGCATCGTTGATAAGGTCTTCTGATTCACGCATATAGACAAAACCGCGAGAAATAATATCTGGACCTGATTCAATTTTAAATTCTTTCATGTTGATACTTACAACAACAATTACTAAGCCTTCTTCAGACAGAATTCTGCGGTCTCTAAGAACAATATTCCCGATATCGCCAATTCCGCTTCCATCAACATAGATAGAGCCGGACGGGATTTTACCTGCAATCGCAGCTTGGTCTTTTCCAAGGGCCAGTACATCTCCATTGTCCATAATAAAGGAATGATTTTCTTTGACCCCGCATGATTCAGCTAATTTCATATGCTCGATTAACATACGATACTCCCCATGAATCGGCATGAAGAATTTCGGTTTGATTAAACGAAGCATCAGTTTTTGCTCTTCTTGACTTCCATGACCAGAAGTATGAATATTATTCAGTTTTCCGTGAATAACATCCGCTCCTGCACGGTATAATTTATTGATAGTTCTGCTTACGCTGACAGTGTTCCCCGGGATTGGCGAGGATGAAAATACAACGGTATCTCCAGGAATAAGTTGAATTTGCCGATGTGTTCCATTAGCAATTCGAGAGAGTGCTGCCATCGTCTCGCCTTGTGAACCAGTACAGAGGATCGTCACTTCATTTGCCGGAAGACGATTAATTTGGTTTCCGTCAATAAACGTATCTTTAGGTGCCTGGATGTAACCCAGCTCCTGGCCGATGTTTATCGCGGATTCCATACTTCTTCCGAAAACAGCAACTTTACGGTTATGCTTCACGGACGCTTCAACTACTTGCTGGAGGCGATAAATATTAGACGCAAACGTAGCAAAAATCAGTCTGCCGTCAACACGGCTGAATATATCCTGAATGCTTTCACCAACGACGCTTTCTGACATTGTAAATCCAGGTACTTCACTATTCGTACTATCGGATAGGAGGCATAATACTCCTTCTTCGCCAATTTGAGCCATTTTAGCAAGGTTTGCTGGTTCACCGACTGGTGTGAAATCAAATTTGAAATCGCCGGTATGAACGACATTTCCAGGCGGTGTTTTTACAACAATACCAAATGAATCTGGAATACTGTGTGTAACACGGAAAAAGCTAACGGAAGTTTTACGGAATTTTATCACATCGTCTTCTTGAATGGAAATTAGCTTGGTACTGCGTAATAAACCGTGTTCTTCTAATTTATTACGAATTAAACCGAGAGCTAATTTTCCGGCATAAATTGGCACATTAATTTGTTTTAATAAGAATGGGATTCCACCAATATGATCTTCGTGACCATGTGTAACAAAAAGACCCTTGATTTTATCTTGATTTTGCACAAGATAGGTGTAATCCGGGATTACATAATCAATACCAAGAAGGTCATCCTCAGGGAATTTGATTCCTGAATCAATAAGGATAATCTCATCCTGGAATTGAACTGCATACGTATTTTTGCCGATTTCCCCAAGTCCACCCAGGGCAAATACAGCCGTCTGATCATTTTTTACAAACTTCATTACTATACGTTCTCCACTTCAAAATTGCCGGTACTTTTTTCGTATTCGAGATGTGCCTCATCTAATACTTGAATGTACTCAATGTTAATATCGCGGTCACTAATTTTTGATCTTGCTTCTCTGACGGATTCAGCTTCTACATAGAGGCTCTCCGTACGTTCTCTTACAGGCACTTCTTTACGTGATGCCTGATATAATACTTTAAAAATCATTTCATCTCTCCTTTAAAATTTAAAAACTTTATTTAGTCAGGGTTATTCATACGATGTGTTGTATTCCGTTATAAAAGGCAAGTTTCCGTCAGCTCACCTGAAAAATGGCTTTTCTAATTAAGAATGATATTCTTATTTGGCTGTTCATTATTTATTAGTAGTTGGTACGCGTCCCTCTTTGCCTAGTAAATCCTTCAAACGTTTTTTTAGTTTCTCTTTAAGACGTTTCAGCATAAGGACTCACTTCTCCTTCCGATAATATAGAAAAGCAAATTTAACCCTCTACCGTCCAATCCTCTTATCTATAGTATAGTACGAAATTGGAAAGAATTAAATAAAAAACGATAAATAATAAAAAATATTCCTTTGTTCGTGTTTGCTAAACTATTTCTATCATCGTCTAAATCAGCAATTTTATACAGTTTGAAAAGAATTTTCCGGGAGCGCTAAATTAATTGATTTCAATGGAATTATCCGGAATGGCAAAAGGATTCTCCTCGTTGATCCGGTCAAAAAACATAATACCGTTTGTATGATCGATTTCATGTTGAAAAACAATAGCCGGATAATCTTTTAAACGCAATTTAACTGGATTATCATTTATATCTGTTGCAGTTATAGTAATACGAGCGTGTCTTGGGACATATCCTTCTATAACACGGTCAACAGATAAGCAGCCCTCTCCATTTTGTAAGTATGCCTGCTCTACAGAGTGACTGATGATTTTAGGGTTGGCCAGTCCCATACTGTATTTTTTTCCTTTGCTGTCTTCAAAATGCAGTGCAATCAATTGTTTTTCAATGCCAAGCTGAGGGGCAGCCAGACCTACTCCGGCTCTTAAATTATATTTTTCAGCTATTTCATCATCTTGACTGTTTTTTAAGAATTGAAGCATATCTTCTAATAATTGTTTGTTTTCCGCAGACAGCGGCACATCTACCTTAGCGGCTTTTTTTGTTAAAGAAGGATGTCCTTCTCTGACAATATCTTTCATTGTTATCATGTTTACGACTCCTTTATATCTGTTTATTTACGTTATAGAGGATGTTCAAAAGGTTCCTGAAGAATAAGCGGCAAACTCTTTTATTGACTTGGTTTTTCCTGGGCGCAGCGATTACTAGCTACATTGAAAATCGTTCGTTCCTTTTGAACACGATAGCTTAAATTATAAAATAATGCGAGACAAGTCTGTTGCTTATCATAACACATAAATTTAAACATGGATGATATTTCATATTATAAAATAGGAGGGGAGGATGTAAAAGGTTTTGCTCTAGTCTTTCCTGAACTTCGCATCATATGTTACAATTTTAGTCGTATATAGTTTAAAAAACGGATACATAGGAAAAACAAAAAGAAACGTACATATTGGAGGTTTTTTTGTGTCAAAAAAAGGTTATTTATACGCAATTATTATTTCTTCTTTATTATTCATTGCTGCATGCAGCAGTAAATCTGCTGAAGAACAAATACATGATCATCTTGAAGAAGCAATTCAAATAGAAGAAGGATATGAAACACAGCAGCAGGAAATTGAAGAACTGGAGCAGCAGGAACAGGAAATATTCAGTCAGATTGTGGAGCTGGATATGGAGCAATTTGATCAGATTCAAGAATTATCACAGGAAGCCATTTCTATCGTTGAACAAAAGCAGGAAAAGCTTGGTGAAGAAAGAGAAAGCATTGAAGCTTCTCAAGAAGAATTTGAACAAGTGGAGTCCCTTATCTCTGATTTAGAGGATGAAAATGTTCAGCAGGAAGCAGAAAGCATGTATGACATCATGATAGAGCGATATACAACATACTATGATTTAAATGATACGTACCAAACCTCCGTCGACCAGGAAAAAGAGTTATATGAAATGCTGCAGCAGGAAGAGCTTGAACAGGATGAAGTAACCAGTCATTTAGAAGCTTTAAATGAAAATTATGAAGGAATTATTGCATTGAATGAAGAATTTAATCAATTGACAGCTGACTATAATGAAGCAAAACGTACATTTTATGAAGTATCGGATTTAAATGTAAGTTATGAAGACGAATCAGATGCCGATACAGAAGAATAATTACCGTTAAGCACCTCCTGCTCAGGAAAAACCTGCGCAGGAGGTTTTTTGAAGAATAGGAAAGTATATAAAAAAAATGCTGAATATAGCCGCTCCAACAGGTTTCATGGGCTGAGTAATCTTAGGCCCCAGAAATACACTACGCTTTCCGTGAGCACCGAGCTCAGTCTCTTTTAAAGAAGACTTGCTGATTGGCAAGCCAATAGGTGTAGACAGAGCTAAAGTTGGGACTTCGATTACTAAAACCACTGCGCATTCCCACAGGAGTCTCTGTGTATTTCTTCTGGGACTGGGACTGCGATTACTCGTCCCATCAAAAAGCGTCGCTAGAATTAGCGTTATTTCCTTGTGAAAAAGCAAATAAAACATAATTCTTCTTAGATGGGAGCGACTTCCCGCAGCGGACATCTGCTCGGAAAGAATACCAGTATTTTAAAGACAAAGCGGTATTCTTGGTTTTTCTTAGCGGGTAGGATCGGATGTTCTTATAGAGCGCATGTATGCTGCAAAGAAAAAATTACAGCACAATGTTTTATGCAGGGAATGATACAAAATTGATACAGTTTTTTTACATAGTAATACAGTTTTTTCTTGATGGAACAGGGAGCAGCAAACCCTTGAATCATATATCAATGTACAAGAAACAAACTGATTGACCATCCATAAAAAATGAGCTAAGATAATAGGAGATAAAAATTGTATTACTTTCTATTGCTCGTCCTTTTAGAACAGTAGTGATAAAATAATACAGATTAAAAATTTCTGCATTAGGGTAAAGGTATTAGTATGTAATTTTTATTGTTTAAGGGTAGAATAGTAAAAGGATACTTAATTTTGATATAAGAAAGGAAGAGGTGAATCATTTTGAAACAGGTACTTGAAAATATTGAAAACCAATTCGAAATGTTCCAAGTTCTAGATGAAAATGGAAAAGTTGTAAACAAAGATGATCTCCCTGATTTATCAGATGATGAATTGAAGGAGTTAATGAGACGCATGGTATATACACGTATACTTGATCAGCGTTCCATTGCACTTAACCGCCAAGGACGCTTAGGTTTCTATGCGCCGACTGCCGGTCAGGAGGCTTCTCAGTTAGGAAGTCAATTTGCATTAGAGCAAGATGATTTTATTTTACCGGGATATCGTGATGTTCCACAGTTGATTTGGCAGGGACTTCCATTATACCAAGCTTTCTTATTCTCTAAAGGACATTTTCATGGAAACCAATATCCAGATGAAGTAAGAGCGCTAAGCCCGCAAATCATAATCGGTGCACAGTATGTTCAAACAGCTGGCGTAGCACTTGGTTTGAAAAAACGAGGCAAGAAGAATGTAGCAATCACTTATACAGGTGACGGCGGTACTTCTCAAGGTGATTTCTACGAAGGAATAAACAATGCTGGCGCATTTAAAGCTCCTGCTATTTTTGTTGTGCAAAATAACCGTTTTGCTATTTCTGTTCCTGTAGAAAAACAAACCAATGCAAAAACATTAGCTCAAAAAGCTGTTGCTGCCGGAATTGAAGGAATTCAAGTAGACGGCATGGACGTTTTAGCAGTTTATGCAGCAACTAAAATGGCTCGTGACCGTGCAGTAGCAGGTGAAGGTCCTACCTTAATCGAAACATTAACTTACCGTTTTGGACCGCATACCATGTCTGGTGATGATCCAACTCGCTACCGTACAGAAGATATGGACAAAGAGTGGGAGCAAAAAGATCCGCTTGTTCGTTTCCGTAAATACCTCGAAGGTAAAAAGCTTTGGACAGAAGAAGATGAGAACAAAGTAATTGACGAAGCGAAAGAAGATATTAAAAAAGCAATTAAACAAGCTGAACAACAGCCTAAACAAAAAGTTACTGATTTAATTGATAATATGTATGAAGAGCTTCCAACTCATTTACAGGAGCAAAAAGAAATCTATCAAGCAAAGGAGTCGAAATAAATCATGGCACAAATGACAATGATTCAAGCAATCACTGATGCAATGCGCGTTGAGCTGAAAAATGACGAAAACGTGCTTGTATTTGGTGAAGATGTTGGACAAAATGGCGGAGTTTTCCGTGCTACGGAAGGTCTTCAAGATGAATTCGGCGAAGACCGTGTATTTGATACGCCGCTTGCTGAATCAGGAATTGGCGGCTTAGCCATTGGTTTAGCAATGGAAGGGTTCCGTCCGGTTCCAGAAATCCAGTTTTTCGGCTTCGTTTATGAAGTAATGGATTCGATTAACGGCCAAATGGCTCGTTTGCGTTATCGCTCCGGCGGCCATTACAATGCGCCAATTACTGTTCGTGCACCATTTGGCGGCGGGGTTCACACGCCTGAACTGCATGCGGACTCTTTAGAAGGTCTTATTGCACAACAGCCGGGTATGAAAGTAGTTATTCCTTCTACACCATATGAAGCAAAAGGACTGCTTATTTCTGCAATTCGCGATAATGATCCGGTTGTATTTTTAGAGCATATGAAGTTATACCGTTCTTTCCGCGGGGAAGTTCCGGAAGAAGATTATACCGTAGAGCTTGGAAAAGCTGACGTAAAACGCGAAGGTACTGACGTTACGTTACTTGCTTATGGCGCAATGGTGCATTCTTCATTAAAAGCAGCTGAAGAATTAGAGAAAGATGGTATTTCAGCAGAAGTAATCGACTTGCGTACGGTTTCTCCAGTAGATTATGACACCATTTTAGAGTCTGTTAAGAAAACAAATCGTGTCGTATTTGTCCAAGAAGCACAGCGTCAAGCTGGTATCGCTGGACAAGTTATTTCTGAAGTGCAAGAGAGAGCAATTTTACATTTAGAAGCTCCTATTCTTCGTGTTACTGCACCGGACACAGTTTATGCATTCTCTGATGCAGAGGAAGCATGGCTGCCAGACCATAAAGACATTGTTGAAAGAGTAAACGAAGTAATCAATTTCTAAATTATTTAGGAGGTCAAATCCATGGCATTTAATTTTAAATTACCAGATATCGGTGAAGGAATTCACGAAGGCGAGCTCGTTAAATGGTTCGTTAAAGAAGGCGACGAAGTAAAAGAAGACGATGTGCTTTGTGAAATTCAAAATGATAAATCTGTCGTTGAGATTCCATCTCAGGTAGACGGAACAGTTACAAAAATCCATGTGGCAGAAGGTGAAGTTGCAGTTGTAGGTGATACGTTAATTTCATTTGATGCAGAAGGATACGATGATGAAGAAGAGGAAGATACTAAATCAGACGATGCTTCTTCGGAATCAAAAGAAGAAAAAGCGGAAGAAAATGCGGATCAAGCGTCTGACGACAATGCATCTGAATCAGATGACAAGCGTGTTATCGCAATGCCATCTGTTCGTAAATTCGCACGTGAAAATGATGTGAATATTAAAGATGTACAAGGATCCGGCAAAAACGGACGTATTACAAAAGAAGACGTAGAAAGCTTCTTAAGCGGAGATCAGCCTGAGGCTTCTTCTGAATCTGCAGAACCGGCAACTTCTGAAGATACACAAGCAGCTGCTGCTCCACAAGGACAGTATCCGGAAACACGCGAGAAAATGACAGCAATGCGTAAAGCAATTGCTAAATCAATGGTTAACTCTAAATCAAAAGCTCCACACGTTACGTTAATGGACGAAGTGGATGTTACAGAATTAGTAGCTCACCGTAAGAAATTCAAAGCAGTTGCAGCAGAACAGGAAATCAAGTTAACGTACATGCCATATGTCGTTAAAGCATTGGTATCTGCGTCTAAGAAATTCCCAATCCTTAACTCTTACATTGATGATGCAACGGATGAAATTGTAGAAAAACATTACTACAATGTCGGAATTGCTGCAGACACAGATCGCGGACTTTTAGTGCCGGTTGTGAAAGATGCAGATAAAAAATCTATCTTCCAGATTTCTGATGAAATCAATGAATTGGCAGTTAAAGCGAGAGATGGTAAACTGAAACCAGACGAAATGAAAGGTGCTTCCAATACGATTTCCAATATTGGTTCAGCTGGCGGTCAGTGGTTCACTCCAGTATTAAACTATCCAGAGGCAGCTATTCTCGGAATTGGTCGTATTGCTGAAAAACCTGTCGTTCGTGATGGTGAAATCGTAGTGGCTCCAGTTCTTGCTGTATCCCTAAGCTTTGATCATCGTATCGTTGATGGTGCAACTGCTCAAAATGCATTGAACCAAATCAAACGTTTATTGAATGACCCACAATTAATTATGATGGAGGCGTAAGTCATGGTAGTAGGAGATTTCCCGGTAGAAGTAGACACACTTGTCGTTGGTGCTGGTCCAGGAGGCTATGTTGCAGCAATTCGTGCAGCACAGCTGGGACAAAAGGTTACAATTGTTGACAAAGGTGAATTAGGCGGCGTTTGTTTAAACGTTGGATGTATTCCTTCTAAAGCACTTATTGAAGCAGGACACAAATATCAGAATGCAAAAGGCTCTGATGATTTAGGTATTACAACAGAAAACGTAAGTCTTGACTTCTCTAAAGTACAAGATTGGAAAGCATCTGTTGTAAACAAACTTACTTCTGGTGTTCAAGGACTGTTAAAAGGAAATAAAGTGGATATTGTAAAAGGGGAAGCTTACTTCGTAGATGAGCATACGGTAAAAGTTGCCGGCGAAAAAGACTCTCAAACTTACAAATTTAACAACTGTATTCTTGGTACTGGTTCTTCACCAATTGAAATCCCTTCTTTCAAATTCTCTGAAAGAGTATTGGATTCTACAGGAGCATTGGCTCTAACTGAAGTTCCTGAAAAATTAGTTGTTATCGGTTCTGGTTATGTTGGAACTGAGCTTGGTACAGCTTATGCAAACTTCGGCACAGAAGTAACGTTCTTAGAAGGTGCTAAAGATATTCTTGGCGGCTTTGAAAAACAAATGACACAAGTTGTTAAAAAAACGCTGGATAAAAAAGGTGCTAAAATTGTTACAGAAGCAATGGCTAAAGGCGCAGAAGAAACAAAAGATGGTGTAAAAGTGACTTATGAAGCAAATGGCAAAGAAGAAGTCATTGAAGCTGATTACGTACTTGTTACAGTAGGACGCCGTCCAAACACAGAAGAACTTGGCTTAGAACAAATTGGTGTTGAAAAAGATGACAGAGGCTTGATTAAAGTGGATAATCAAGGAAGAACTTCTGTAAGCAACATCTTTGCAATCGGCGATATCGTTCCTGGTCCGGCTCTTGCTCATAAAGCATCTTATGAAGCTAAAATTGCCGCAGAAGCAATCAGCGGTGAAAAAGCAGCTATTGACTACAACGCTATTCCGGCAGTAGCATTTACGGAGCCTGAATTAGCAACAGTAGGTCTGTCTGAACAAGCTGCGAAAGATGCAGGTTATGACGTAAAAGCTGCGAAATTCCCATTTGCAGCAAATGGACGTGCATTATCGTTAAACACTTCAGAAGGCTTTGTGAAGCTGGTTACCCGCAAAGAAGATGGTCTTATCATCGGCGGTCAAATCGCTGGTCCAAATGCGAGTGACATGATTTCTGAAATCGGACTGGCTATTGAAGCTGGAATGACAGCAGAAGATATTGCATTAACTATCCATGCTCATCCAACACTAGGTGAGATTACGATGGAAGCTGCAGAAGTAGGCTTGGGTACACCAATCCACACAATGTAATATTTGTTGAAAAAAAAGGCATGCTCCGGGTATATATCCGGGCATGCCTTTTTTAAGGAATAAGAAAGCAATAAATACACTCCCTGCGGAAAGCGACTTCCTGAGACTGGGATTGCGATTACTCGCCCCATCGAAAAGAGTTTGCGATTACCCGCCTCATCAAAAAACGCCGAAGCGTACATCTCCTGGGCAAGAACACTGGTTTTTGAAGATCAGGCGGTGTCCTTGCTTTTCTTAAATATAAAAAGGGAGTCAGGCACCTGCTTTAATAATCCAAGGTGCCTGACTCCCTTTTATCATGCAATAAATCTATTCTGAAGGGTTTTACTCCTTCATGCAGAAGCTAGTAAATAATTTGATCATTTGCGCTGACAATGGATTCTAATGTCTCCATAAGATCTCCGCGTGACATATGATTTTCAATCGAGTAGATAACATCTTCATCTTTAAGTAAGTAAACACTATTATTATTTAAAGTATAATCTGACGGCAGCTCTTGATTATCCATGGTGCGTTTTTCCGGACTGGAAATTTCATCTGGATATTTTGCCTTCAAATCAACAAATGTATTCATATAACTATCATTATCTTCAGCTGGAGGAACATATATAACATGATAGTCTGTAAATTCAAATTCAATAACTTGCATGTTCTCTTCATGTTGACAGCTATTTAATATGGGAATCATAGTAAATAATAGTAGAATGATACCAAATTTCTTCATTCTATGTCACCTCTTCCCGAAAATAAAAGCAATCACTGTCACTTTTGTTTTCGCTGGATATAAATAGTTTAACAAATAAAATCCACTATTTAAGAGATGTTATAAAATAGTAACGAAAATGATATTAGAGTAACATTCTTTTGTAGCAATGTGTAATACTTTAAAAGAAAAGTAATGATAAACGTGTTTTGGTGTCGAAAACTGGGTATAAAAAAGCTCTCCTTAATTTTAAGGAGAGCTTTTCTTTAACATTATTTCATTCTTCAGCACAGTTTTTATTAGTTAAGATTCAGGTCTATTTTCTTCCTGATCAATCTCGGGAAGAGTTTTTTTGAATCCTTCTTTCATTTCTTTTATTTCTTTTTTCTGTTTTTCCCGGAACTCCGGATCATATCTGCGCTGTCTGGCTTCCAATGTTAAAATTTTATGTTCACTTTTCAATGCTTTCAAGAGAGAGTAGCACATAAAAATCATTAAAATAGCGAATGGAAATGCTGCGATTAACATAGCCATTTCAAGTGCGCTTAATCCGCCAGACCATAACAGAACGGAGGCGATAGCAGCTAAAATCAGTCCCCAAATTACTTTTATACCCATGTTAGGGTTTAACTTTCCGCCGGTTGTAAGCATACTAAGCACAAAAGTACCAGAATCGGCTGACGTAATAAAGAAACATGAAATCAAGAGAACAGCAATACCGATGACAACTGAAGCCATTGGCATGGACTCAAGGAAAGCAAATAAAGCTACTTCATTCCCTAGTTCATTCATTAATTGATGAATCATGCCACCTTGGGATGCATCCATTTCTAAACCTGCGACACCAAAAACAGAGAACCAGATGGCGCTAAATATGACAGGCACAGCAGTTACACCAATAACGAATTCACGAATTGTTCTTCCTCTAGAAACACGGGCGATAAAGGTTCCAACAAATGGTGACCAGCCAATCCACCAAGCCCAATAAAATAGTGTCCAGGAATTTAAGAATTCTCTTTCTCCAATATATGCATTTGTGCTTAATGTCATACTGGGGAGATTTTGTATATAATTTCCTAATGTAGTTGTAAAGGATTCAATCATCTGGGTAGAAGAACCAAGGATGAACACAAAGACCATTAATCCAATTGCAAGTACAACATTGGTCCAGCTCAAGTATCGAATACCCTTGTTAATGCCTGTTGTAGCAGATAACATAAATAGTGCTGTGATAATGATTATAACGATTAAATTTGTTGTAAAGTTATTTGGAATTCCTTCAAATGTAAAATTTAACCCGGCTGTAATCTGTGTTGCACCTAGACCTAGTGATGTTGCAATACCAAATACAGTTGCGAAGACAGCAAGTGTATCGATGGAAATCCCTAAAATACCTTTTGTGCGATCACCAATCAATGGTGCAAAAACAGAACTGATTAAAGCAGGAGAACGATGTCGGAATTTAAAATAAGCCAGTGCCAATGCAAGTACTGCGTATACAGACCATGGGTGGAAACCCCAATGGAATAAAGTGTACTGCATCGATTGTTCTGCTGCAGCCAATGTTTCTGGTTCAGCTGAAGGAGGTGAATAATAATGTGTTACGGGCTCTGTCACACCGTAGAATACGAGGCCTACCCCCATACCGGCAGTAAATAAAAATGCAAACCAGGTGAAATAACTATATTCTGGTTTTTCATCAGGTTTTCCTAATTTTATTCTTCCATAAGGTCCAAAAATGAGAAATAGGGCAACTAGTATAAAACCAGTAGTAACGAGCATATAAAACCAGCCAAATGTGTCTGAAATAAAACCGTCAATGATGCCTAAAACATTTTCTACATTTGCAGGGAAAAAGGTTCCCCAAATAAGAAATACAAGTATCAACGATATGGATACCCAAAAAACAGGTGTAATTGTTTTTGATTTAATAAGTATGACCTCCTTATATTATAACATTTAAGTAATGTAAGCTAAGCAGCATCACTATTTTCTTATACATTTCAATGTTCATTCATTCTGGTGACTGTCATGTTTAAAAGTTCAACTAATTGGCGTTTATTATATTTCCCTTTATAAAGAGAGATTATCCAGACATTGATAATGAAATTAAAACAATACAAAAGATTGTTGTACAAATCCAAATCACATCAATTTTTCTGTAATTATGAATTTTAACTTTTGTAACGTTAGTTAGTAATTTAGCGTGAAATGGATTATGTTAGCGTCAGAACAACTAAACTGCTGCTTTTTTCCGTTTTTAGACTGGTTTTATACCGATTTATTCCCTCTTCTTTTGTTAAATACCTATAACAGACTAACAATCCTTTAACCTTATTGTCAACCTTTTGATTTAACACCTGTACAAGCAAACGGAAGAAGTATGTATCCTGTCAAAGCTATTTATCATCTAAATTAATTTCGTCAGCAGATAATCAAGAAGGCTTTTCCCAATGGAAGTTTGTATTCATTGTTTGCTGGTATGAAATTCAAATCATTTATTCCAGTTTCATGTCGAAAGAATGTAGATAGTGACACTTTATGTATTTTGTAATTTTAGCTTATTATTTAACTACCCAATATTAAAAAAATCAAACATATTTCATTCCCTTTCTTAATAAATACTTTGGTTGCTCATTGTAAAAAATTAACTTATAATAAAATCAGAATTTTATAATGGATTATGGGGGTTCTTGATAATATGTTACGAAAAAGCGGATTTATTGTCGTATTCATTCTGTTAGTCGGTGCGATGGCGGCCTGCAGTTCGAATGATAATGAGGAGAGCAGTGCAGAACAATCTGAGGAGGAGACAGAAGCGCCAGAAGAAAATACCGAGAACCAAGAGAATAAGGATTCGGTTGAAAATGAAACAAATGAACAAGAAACGGAAGAAGAAGGCAATGAGGAGGAAAACACAGAGGACCAGGAGCCGGCTTACTACATAGACGAAGAAACAGCAGCAATTCACCCTATTGATGATGCAGACGAGAACGTAGTCCTTCTAACCATTGATGATGCACCTGATGAGTATGCTCTGGAAATGGCTGAAACATTGCAGGAAAAGGATGCGAAAGCGATATTTTTTGTGAATGGACACTTTATTGAAGATGAAGAAGGACAAGAGGCGTTGAAAACCATCCATGAAATGGGATTCCCAATCGGTAACCATACGTATTCTCATCCGGTGATCCCGGAAATTCCTGAGGATGAGCAGACAGAGGAGATCGTCAGTCTAAACGATAAAATTGAAGAAATTATTGGTGAACGTCCGCAATTCTTTCGGGCACCGCATGGCGCGAATTCAGATCATTCACGCGAAGTTGTAAAGGAAGAAGGAATGGTTTTAATGAATTGGACGTACGGTTTTGACTATTTTGAGGAATATCAGGATGCAGATAAATTAAAAGAAGCTCTTATTTCTGGCGAAGCGCCTGAAATAGATATTAATTATTCCTTGCTCCAACCGGGCGCGAACTTGCTGATGCATGATCGTGAATGGACAAATGAAGCATTAGGAGATGTTATTGACGGTCTGCGGGATCAGGGTTATGAGATAGCTGATCCAAATTTAATTGAAACATTAGAATAAGATAATGTGGAGGGGAAACCGTGTATCAAACAAGGGTTACGAAGCTGTTAAATATTAAATATCCGATTATTCAAGGGGGATTGGCATACTTGGCTTATGCTGATCTTGCTGCAGCAGTAAGTAATGCTGGCGGGCTGGGACAGGTTACTGCAATGAGCTTGTCCTCTCCAGAAAAATTGCGGGAAGAAATTCAAAAAGTAAAACAGTTAACAGACCGGCCTTTTGGGGTTAACTTTGCTATTGGGCAGCACGGCAGAAAATTTGATCACATGGTAAAGGCGGCTGTAGAGGAGCAGGTGCCAGTAGTTTCAGTAACTGGAGGAAATCCTGCCGGTGTCTTTGACCTGTTAAAAGGTCACCCTATCAAAAAATTAGTCTTGGTTGCATCTGTAAGACAGGCTGTCAAAGCGCAGGAATTAGGAGCGGATGCCGTAATGGTTGTAGGGCAAGAAGGCGGAGGTCACTTGGGCAGAAGTGATACGGGTACCATTGTTCTTACGCCGCAGGTTGCGGATGAACTTAAAATTCCCGTCATTGCATCAGGCGGTATTGTCGACGGAAGAGGCTTGATGGCAGCACTAGCTCTTGGAGCAGAAGGCATTGAAATGGGGACAAGATTTATTGCAACAAAGGAAGTTCAGGCGCATATAAATTATAAAAAAGCAATTGTATCTGCCGGTGAAGGAGATACCGTAGTTATTAAACGTTCATTAGGCACGCCGGCAAGAGCATTACGTACGCCTTTTACAGAAAATATTCTCTCGCTGGAAGAAAAGTACGGGAATAATTACGAGCAGTTAAAGGATTATATTAGTGGAGAGGTAAATCAAAAGTATATCCATTCTGGCAAGGCGTCAGATGGATTTGGATGGGCGGGCCAAGGCGTGAGCCGTATCCGGCAGATTTTAAGTGTAGAAGATGTCATGGACTCCATTATAAGGGAAGCAGACGAGATTAAAGAAAAATGGAGTAAAGAGGTGTAAAAATGAATTATACGTACCCCATGGACGAAACGTGGTCGACAAATGAAATTATTGATGTAGTCAATTTTTTCTCATTAATTGAGCAGGCATACGAGAAAAAAGTCAGACGGTCTGATCTTCTTTCTTTATATCGGCGCTTTAAAGAGATTGTTCCGTCAAAAAGTGAAGAAAAGCAATTATTTGAAGAATTTAAGCGTTCTTCTGGATACTCCAGCTACCATGTCGTGAAAAAAGCAAGAGAGTCGGAAGAAGCTTTTATTTCGATAAAATGAAAGAAATCCCCTAAACTTTATGTCGTTTAGGGGATTTCTTTTATGCATCACGGCTGTCGATTGCCAATTTGTAAAGCGGGAGCAGCTGTTCATAGGTTTCTGTTATCGTTGTAAATAGTTCTTTATCATTTTGTAAAATCGGATCATCATAGGATAGATGTCTGCCGATCAAGAACTCGGCTTTTTTTACATCGCGGAAACGTTCTATCTCTTTTTCCGTTAGCGCTTCTAAGGAAATGGCATCCTTTTTAGTGTGATCTAATGAAACAACAAATGACGCAGGAAGAGTTTTTATTTCTTCAAAATGATCTAAATAGCTCGCTGCAATTTTTGATTTGTTCGGTAATTCATAAATAAGTGCCAGCCAAATGAATAAATGATCATCAAATAATCCGACTTGAAAGTGAGGGTGCTTTTTATAGCCCCTTTTGTTATCTGCAATTGCCAGCCATGTATCATTCGGCGGATTTACACTTCTGCGAGCGTGTCGGGCAATATGTAAATAAAGCTCCTGGTCTATTTTCTCAGACAAATAGGAAACAAGTTCTTCTCCGATAGCTTGAAATTTTGGCTGTATTCTATTCTGGATAGCTTCCATACGCTCATCTAATCCATCAATTGTAAATGTTTGAAAATCTTCTTTTGTAAAATGACGTAATTCCACAAATACCATCCTTTCCTTTGGTGTATATACCTTTTTAATATAAATTATTATTCTTTATCTGTAATAAGAAGTCAAGCGAGAGCAGAAGACGTTAAAAGAGGACGATTAAAAAGCAATTGTTTTTGCCCGGGAGAAATGTTTAATACTTCAAAAAGAGGGTATAGTGAGGTAAGAATAAGATTGATTTTTTAGTTTTTAGTGAACAATTTATCTCGTGAATCATAATATATAGCACATACATGAAACGAAAAGAAATGATAGGCTCTCAGGTGAAATGTGAATTTCCTTATAAAGGAGTGATAGGATGAAATATGTTATGGAAGCTCTCCGTCGAAAAGAAGCAGAAGAACGTCTCCCTGTCATCAAATTAGAAATTGATTATGAATTGGCTACGTTATATGATGCGATGCAGGAGAAAGACACTGTACAAATTATCAAATCTAAAGAGAGGCTGAAGCAGCTCAGTGAGCAGTGGATAAGCCTTATCGATTAAATAATATTAGAATACCCTAATATATAGCCGCTTTCTTTATCAAAAAAAGGAGAGAAAACTCCCTCTTCAAGCGCGTAGAGATAAGGGGGAGATGAATCTCCTAAGCACAAAAGATTGATTTGGAGTGTCACAACTGTTCAACATCGAATCGAACAAACATTCCGAGTTCGTCCTTCTTCTACTATAATAGACAGGAGGAGGTTAGAAGCTATGAAAATAACAAAAGCATTTCATCTATCCGAACAAAAAACAAATCACCTTCATCCATAAGACAATCGGCTGCTCCCGTTTTGTCTACAACTATTTTACAGGAAAACAAAAAGAAAAAGACCACTATTGGCATACGGTGAATGAAATGGTACAAACGGACAGCTTCTTCAAAATAATTGGAAGGGCGAATTTTTCAATAAAAATAAGGCAATCAAAGCGGTCCCAGAATTGAAGAAAACTTATCCCTTCCTCAAAGAAGTTGATAGCATTGCCCTTCAAAAAGCCGTTGAAAACGTGAACGATTCCTATACACGTTATTACAAGAAACAGAACAAGGCTCTCATTTTAAATCGAAGAAGAACCCTATTCAATCGTATACAACCAAATATGTCAATGGAAACATTGCTGTATTGGATAAACATATCAAACTGCCTAAGCTCGGATTGGTTCGTTTTGCCAAAAGTCGGGAGGTGGAAGGGCGTATTATGAGTGCAACGATCCGGCGCAATCCTTCAGGCAAGTACTTTGTGTCGATTGTAGTTGAAACGGAAATTGGACACGATGAAAAAACAGGTTCCTCTATAGGCATCGATGTCGGATTAACCGATTTTGCTACCCTTTCCGATGGGACGGAGTATGAAAATCCAAGGTTTTTCCAGACATTAGAAAAGAAGCTGGCAAAAGCGCAGGTGATTCTTTCAAGGCGACAGGTGGGCTCGGCGAATTGGCAGAAACAAAAACGAAAAGTAGCCCGGCTTCACGAAAAAATTGCTAATAAAAGAAAAGACATGGTGGATAAGATCTCCACCGATAAGGAGACAAGCTAAAACCGCCGCGTCCTGCGGCAACGCTTGCATGACCAACAACCTGTTGGCCTAAACCACAATATCATCGGGATAGAAGATTTGTTTATGAAAAACATGTTAAAGAATCAAAATCTTGCGAAAGCGATTAGCAAATGTATCCTGGTCAACGTTCCGAACGATGCTGGAATATAAAGCGGCCTGTTATGGAATGCAGGTTGTTGTAGTTGCGAAAAACTATCCATCCAGTCAGTTATGTTCTCATTGTGGACACCAAAACAAAGGAGTTAAAAACCTTGCTTTGCGTGCATGGACGTGTGATATCTGTCAATACCATCATCAAAGAGATAGGAACGCAAGCAGGAATCTTCGTAAGGAAGCATTGCGATTAACCGCAGGGACTGCGGGGCTAGTCTAATCCATAACTGACCGATAGGTTGGTGTTCTTAGGAATCTCTCACTTCAAGCACCTTGAAGGTTGGTAAGTGGGGGTAGTTCAAAAGAAAGAGCATATTAGGGTTGTTTATTGAATATTTCCATCCTCAATTATTCCTTTGTAGTAAGTTTAGGATTGGTTTAATAAAGAGGAGTCTGATAAAATAAGCTTACATGTAGTTTTTGGAGGCGATATATAAATGAATCAGCAACAAAGACAGAAAATTTATGAAACAGCAAAACGTTGGATATATGAGGCAGGGGCCGAAATTCGAGAGCATATGAATGATCCACTGGATATTGAAACAAAATCTAATCCGAATGATTTAGTAACGGCACTGGATAAACAAACGGAAAAATTCTTTGTAGACCGGATTCATCAAGCTTATCCAGAGCATCACATTATTGGCGAGGAAGGCTTCGGGGACACATTGTCTAGTGTCGACGGGACTATATGGATTATTGATCCGATTGACGGAACAATGAACTTTGTCCACCAAAAACGCTCATTTGCAATATCTATTGGTATTCTACATAATGGCATAGGTGAGATTGGTTTTGTTTATGATGTGATGGGTGATCAGCTTTACCATGCTAAGCGCGGTGAAGGTGCCTTTAAAAATGAAACCCGATTAGAACCATTGGATAAAAAGAAAAAATTGGAAGAATCTATTATCGGCATGAACCATTTTTGGTTATGTGAGAATCGTGTGGTAGCTTATCCAGTTATGCAAAAATTTGTGCGTACGGTAAGAGGTACACGGACAATTGGATCGGCAGCATTAGAATTAGCGAGTGTAGCTGAAGGGGTTCAAGATGCTTATCTTGCTTTAAGTCTGGCACCATGGGACGTTGCCGGCGGAATTATATTGAATCAGGAAGTTGGCGGTGTTGCCGGAGATGTAGACGGAAACCCTTGGAACCCGCTGGAAAGAGCACCGGCTGTCGTGGCTAATCCTGCAATCCATGATTCCATTATAGGATTTTTAAAGGAAGGAAGGAAATAATCATCCCTTCCTTTTTTTCTTTCTGGACATTGCAAATCCGAATACAGAAAATGCTAGGATAATACATAAAATGATGGCCCATACATTTCGGAAAGCAATAGCCAAGCCCACTAAAATAAATAACAGAACAACTAGAAATGCTAATAATAGCATGGAAATATCAATTTTCTTCATTTTTAACCGCCTTTACTATTTGTCCACAAACCAGTATAAAGGATAATAACGAGAACTTCAAAAAACAGACATATAATTTTTCATTTTTCTCTAGTCATATGAAAGCACTTTTAGTATGATTAAGGAAGCGTGTAAATGTGTATCTTCTATTAGATAAGGTGGCATGTAAGTTATGGTATTTGATTATGTCTTTGAATTGAATGGAACCGACAATATTTTCTGGATTTTTTATGTAATGAATCTAATTCTTTCAGCAATAGCTTACCAGCTGGGCTTTGCAAAAAAGCTCCCGATTGCAAAAAATATCATTGTATACATACTATTAATGGTTGGAACATTTGTTATAACTATCTTCTCCACGGTAATGAGAATGCCTACAATAGAATGCTTGATAATTATCATATTAGTGTTGGGTATATACCGTTTTCGTCTGCATCGAGAGAGAAAAAATCGCAGCGATGTACAAGAGGATAATGCATAAGCAAAAAAAGTATGAGAAGCCGTCCGTTTTTAAATCGGAGAAAGTTATTAGGAAAAAGTGGATATCACTAAAAAAGCAGAGAGTCGATAATCGGCTTCTCTGCTTTTTAATGGAATAAAAAAATACAGGTTATAGGAAATCATCTACTTTCTTTTCTTCTTGATAAAAGCGAAATTTTCCTGTTGCCAGTCTTTTTTTTGTATTTTCTTCAATGCGGTCATAGCAAGTAGTACATAAATGAATATTTTTTCTGCGATTGCGCAATCTTTTCGCATGTGGTGAATTATTTTCTATTTCTTCCACTTTATCGCATATGGTGCATTTAACCTGCATGTTTCCACCTCAATTCGGTAATAAGAGTAAAACAAATTCTTTAGAAAGTGCCTGTTCAAAAAGTATGATGAAAAAGACCGGCCAGCTATGAATGCGATGTTCCAGATTTGGGATTACGTACTTCATCGAAGCGTTCTGGCGCAATTCCGGCACTAGACTACCGCTGCGCATTGCCGTGTCATTTTTATTGGACTTTTTGAGCATTCTCTTATATAACACACTATAAGTATAGCATATTTTATAGAGCTAATTAAATAATCAAAGTTTGAAAAGGTGAGAAGTGGGAATGATAACAATAAAGAAGTACCTGATTTTCAGCAATCCTATTTTGCCTGAGGAAGCAGGGGAAAGGGATTTCTTAAGTAAAATGAAGTTTCAATTTATGGAAAGGATGATAACATGAAAAAAAGATATGTGGTATCAGCATTAGGAGCAGTCGGAGCGGGTGTTGCCGGTGTATTATTGACAGATAGAAAGAAACGAAAAAAAATAAAATCATCGCTGGGAACTTTAAGGGTATTTGAAAACGCCGGAAAACCTGATGAATTTGCGGAAGAAGAATTGGACCAATTGGAAAATGCTAAAATGGTTTCCGAGGGGTCGCAATTTGGAGTACAGTACTATAATGAAAAAAAGGCTGAAATGAATCAGCTGTCAAAAGAAGAAAATGAAAAAAGATAATAGAAAGTCCGCCCGCTGCTTATTTTATAGACAGCGGGCGGACTTTGTTAATGATTAATGAATATGAATTTCTTTAATATACTTAATTGGATTATCCTGATTAGAGCCATCTTTATAATAAAAGTGAACGGGACCATCTTCACGAAGCGGCTTTCCTTCTAAGGAAAAAAGCAAATAACCATTCTTAGCGTCTTCTAAAGCTATTTTTTCGTTTTCTCCATTGCTTTTAATAAATTCAACTTTCGCAGCGTCTGCTTTTGGTTCTGCATTATTCAGAAAATCATGCAATGGGATAACATAGCTGTTTTTTAAATACGCTTCCCCTTCCATCTTCGAGATACTCCGGTTTACAGGCGGTTTTTGAAAGTTTGAAGTAAATGTTTCTTGTTCTTCTGGTTCCGTAAAAGCATTTTCTAATTCCACTTTTCTATCATCAAAAATCCATACAGTTGGATCAAGTGTGATAGGATAGCCGACATTTCCTTTAATCATTACGATCATATTATTTTATCCCCCTACGTATATACATACATGCAGTGCAAATCAAGATAGGGAAGCGTTTGCTTCACAAATGCAGTTTGCACGTACTTCCAACTATTAGAATAGCAAAGATTAGGAGTACTTTCATCTATTTTAATTCAGAAAGCTGCAACATCTGCCTGCCCTTGATTTTAACAAAAAAAGGAATAAAAAGCGTATTTTTAACATTATACTTAAGTTATGTTTGCATTTTTGTGCTTGTAGCGATAATATTATATAAAGAATGTTAAAATGCGGAGGGGATTATATTGATGCCTGATGTAACGATTAATCACCGTGAAAAAGCCCACGCTCTTTTGAAAGCTGATGCTGATAAGATACTTCGTTTAATCGAGGTTCAGATAGAAAATTTGACGATGCCACAATGTCCTGTATATGAAGATGTACTGGATACGCAGATGTTTGGCTTATCTAGAGAAATTGATTTTGCAGTTCGTCTGGAATTGATTACAGAAGAAGAAGGACGAAATTTATTGGGAAACCTGGAGAAAAAGCTTAATATATTACATGAGGCTTCACAACGTACATTGTGAGTATATTTGCCGCTGCTGGGACAGTACCATAATAAAACTTTGCCAATTTAACAAACGGCAAGGTTTTTTTATAAGTTGGAGGATAACAATTGTCAGTGTGCATTGATTCTTATTCAGGAGTAGTCACGGCTGAATTTGAGCTTTGAATCCAAAAAAGTTCGGCAACAGCTTTCACTTTTTAGGCAGGATACATCGAAAGATGGCGGCTTTTAATGTGTATGCCCATGTTACCCTTACTATAATTGATAGAAAAATACATGAAGGCTGGCTGAATCTTAAATTAGGAAAGAAAAGATGAAGACGTTTCAAAAATGAAAATGAAATAATTACATATGTAACAAAAGGAAGCTGAAGAATGGTTGGAATACTAAAAAATGCGTAACCATGCAGGTTAGAATAAATTTTTAGAGCTTCCTGTTGTTTCCTATATGTTAAAAAATGTATACTGACAAATGAGAGATAATTATAACAGCTCTATTAAAAATATGATATACTGTTAAAAATCTCTTAAAAAAGGATGTTCAAAAAGTCCGCCAAAAATGACACATCGAATTTCTTCGTTAGCTTGCTTTTCCGCTGAGACCTGCGATTACTCGGTCTATTAAAGCCGTTGCTCATGTATTTAACGGCATACATTCCGCTGGGGACTGCGATTACTCGCCCCATTAAAATCGTTGCTCAAAGCTGCGCTGCCTCGAACTTCTCGGTCTTTTTTAACGGACTTTTTGAACACACACTTAAACTTACATAGTGACTAGGAGAAAAATAATGTTAAAAAATTGGAAGCACTTCGATTTCACATTGATGATTACGCCAATTCTATTAGCTGGTTTTGGAGTAGTAATGGTATATAGTGCAAGTATGGTATTAGCTGTTGTGGAAGGTTCAGACAGTAATTTTTATCTTAACAGGCAATTAGTCTTCTTTATTGTTGCACTTATTGGATTCGCGGTTACATCCTTCTTGCCGTACCAAATCTATCAAAGACTGATGAAGATAATCATTATATCTTGTATTATCTTACTTGTAGCTGTTCTTTTCTTTGGAGATACAGTCAATAATGCAAGGTCGTGGTTTCGGTTTGGTCCATTCAGCTTGCAGCCTGCAGAGGTCGCTAAGCTTGGTCTGATTATGTATTTAGCTGCAATATATTCTAAAAAGCAGGCTTACTTAGACCAGTTTAGCAAAGGAGTGCTGCCTCCGCTTATCATCACTGCCGTCGTTCTTGGATTAATTGTGGCGCAGCCGGATGTTGGAACAGCTGCTATTATATTTTTGATGGCATGCTCTGTTATCTTTGCTTCTGGTATCAAATGGAGACATTTATCTATTCTTGTTTTTGCCGGCTTGCTGCTGCTTGCATTTGCCATTCCAAACATGGTAACGGAAGAAAGACTCTCCCGTTTTACTGGTGCTTACCAGCCGTTTAATTCGCCGGATTTAAACGGGTATCAATTAATCCAGTCGTATGTTGCGATTGGTGTGGGCGGCTGGACAGGAGAAGGATTAGGACAAAGTATCCAAAAACTGGGCTTTCTGGTAGAAGGTCATACGGATTTTATTATGGCCATTATTGCAGAGGAACTCGGATTTGTAGGCGTAGCGATTGTATTAGGGTTACTTGCTGCCATTGTCTTTAGAGGACTCTATATTTCCAGACGATGCCAGGATAGTTTTGGTTCATTGCTTGCACTTGGGATTGCATCGATGATAGGCATTCAAACTTTTATTAATTTAGGCGCAATTAGCGGGGTTCTGCCAATTACAGGTGTTCCCTTGCCATTTATCAGTTATGGAGGATCCTCTTTGCTGTTTATGATGATATCCATGGGGATTCTTAATAATATAGCTATGCAAGTTAATAAGAAAGAAAGTGAAAGGGAAGAACTGGCTCCTAAGCCTAGTTTATTCCACAGAAAATCTATCAATTCGTACAGAGGTGGTAAAGCATGACAGACTTAAAGCAAATTAACAAAGTATTAGTTGCAAACAGAGGAGAAATCGCGATACGTGTATTCCGGGCTTGTACCGAGTTAAATATTCGCACTGTAGCTGTTTACTCCAGCGAAGATTCGTCTTCCTTTCACCGGTTTAAAGCGGATGAAGCTTATTTAATCGGGGAAGGGAAAAAGCCGATTGACGCATACTTAGATATCGAAGGAATCATTGCTTTAGCAAAAGAAGTAGATGTGGATGCAATCCATCCGGGCTATGGCTTCCTTTCTGAAAACATCGAATTTGCAAAGCGCTGTGAAGAAGAGGGCATTATTTTTATCGGCCCTACCAGCCAGCATTTAAATATGTTTGGAGATAAAGTAAAAGCAAGAGAACAAGCATTGGCTGCCGATTTACCAATTATTCCGGGTAGTGACGGCCCGGTTAACTCTTTAGAAGAAGTCAAAGCTTTCGGAGATAAGCATGGCTATCCGATTATTATTAAAGCTTCGCTTGGCGGCGGCGGAAGAGGCATGCGTGTGGTGCAGGATGCCAATGAAGTGGACAATGCTTATGACCGCGCAAAATCAGAAGCAAAGGCTGCCTTTGGGAATGATGAAATCTATGTAGAGAAATTAATTGAAAATCCGAAACATATTGAAGTACAGATTATTGGTGACAACCAAGGGAATATTATTCATTTATATGAAAGAGACTGTTCTGTACAGCGCCGTCATCAGAAATTGATTGAGGTAGCTCCAAGCTTATCTCTAAACGAAGAGCTGAGAGAAGCAATCTGTCAGGCAGCTGTCGATTTGATGAAAAATGTCGACTATCTCAATGCGGGTACGGTGGAATTCCTGGTAACCGAAAACGATTTTTACTTTATCGAAGTAAACCCGCGTGTGCAAGTAGAGCATACGATTACCGAGATGATTACCGGTGTGGACATCGTTCAGACGCAAATCAAGATTGCGGATGGATTTGGACTTCATGATAAGGAAGTAGGTATTCCAACACAGGATAAAATTTCAACACAAGGTTATGCGATTCAATCCCGTGTGACTTCGGAAGACCCGCTGAATGATTTTATGCCGGATACCGGAAAAATCAATGCTTACCGCAGCGGCGGCGGATTTGGTGTCCGTCTCGATGCAGGAAATGCGTACCAGGGAGCAGTTATTTCACCTCACTATGATTCATTATTAGTAAAAGTTTCTACCTGGGCGCTTGATTTTGAACAGGCTACCATTAAAATGGTGCGAAACTTAAAAGAATTCCGAATTAGAGGAATCAAGACAAATATTCCATTCCTGGAAAATGTGATGCTGCATGAACAGTTCTTATCCGGAGAATATGATACGACGTTTATTGATAAAACACCAGAATTGTTTATTTTCCCAGTACGCCGTGACCGCGGAACCAAAATGCTGACGTATATTGCAAACACCACGTTAAATGGCGTAGATGGTGCGGAAAAGCAGGATAAACCAGATTTTGATAAATTGATTATTCCGAACACAGAAAATATTGAAACACAGCCGGGATCGAAACAAATTTTAGATGAACGCGGTCCAGAAGGACTTGCTAAATGGCTGAAGGATCAAAAACAGGTGATGCTGACCGATACCACATTTCGTGATGCCCATCAATCTTTACTGGCTACACGCGTTCGTACCAATGACTTATTGCACATTGCAGAGCCGACAGCAAAATTACTGCCAAATCTATTTTCTGTAGAGATGTGGGGCGGTGCAACCTATGATGTTGCTTACCGTTTCTTGAAAGAGGATCCTTGGCAAAGACTGCTGCATTTGAGAAAGCGCATGCCGAATGTGTTATTCCAGATGCTGCTGCGTGCAAGCAATGCGGTTGGATACAAAAACTATCCGGATAATGTAATCGAATTATTTGTGAAGAAAAGTGCCGAAGCCGGTATTGATGTATTCCGTATTTTTGACAGCTTGAACTGGGTGGAGGGCATGCAGGTAGCCATCGATAACGTCCGCAAAACGGATAAAATTGCAGAAGCTGCAATCTGTTATACGGGTGATATTCTAGACACAGGCAGACAAAAATATGATCTTGACTACTATAAGAATATGGCTAAAGAACTGGAAACAGCTGGCGCTCATATTCTGGGAATCAAGGATATGGCAGGCTTGCTGAAGCCGGAAGCAGCCTATCAGCTGATCAGCACATTAAAAGAAACCGTCGATATTCCGATTCACCTGCATACGCATGATACCAGCGGCAATGGAGTGTACGCTTATTCGAGAGCGATTGAAGCAGGAGTCGATGCGGTTGATGTCGCGGTTGGTTCGATGGCAGGGATGACTTCTCAGCCAAGTGCACAGTCACTGTACTATGCTTTAGAAGGAAAAGCATATCAACCAGCGCTGGATATTGAAAAATTTGAAGAAATTGGCCAGTATTGGGAAGGTGTCCGCCAGTTCTATAAAGATTTCGAAAGCGGCATGAATGCGCCGCATACAGAAATCTATCAGCATGAAATGCCAGGCGGTCAATACAGCAACCTGCAGCAGCAGGCAAAAGCGGTAGGGCTTGGCGATCGCTGGAATGAAGTGAAAGCAATGTTCCGTACGGTGAATGATATGTTTGGTGATATTGTCAAGGTTACTCCATCCTCCAAAGTGGTCGGAGATATGGCGCTCTTCATGGTGCAAAACGATTTAACAGAGGAAACAATCTATGAAAAAGGCGAATCCATTGATTTCCCTGATTCGGTGATTGAATTCGCACAAGGATATATCGGACAGCCTTACCAAGGCTTCCCGGAAAAACTGCAAAAGCTGATTTTAAAAGATAAAAAACCAATCACTGTAAGACCTGGGGAGCTATTGGAAGACGTTGATTTTAAAGAGATGCGTGATACACTTTATAATGAACTGAATCGTCCGGTCAACAGCCATGATTTGATTTCCTATGCATTATATCCAAAGGTATTCAAAGATTACGAGGATTTCTTGAATACGTATGGCGATATGTCTGTATTAGACACACCGACATTCTTCTACGGCATGAAGCTTGGTGAAGTGATTGAAGTAGAAATTGAAAAAGGGAAAACCCTGATTGTGAAGCTGGTTTCTATTTCGGAGCCGAAAGAAGACGGCACCCGTGTTGTTTATTTCGAATTAAATGGGCAGAGCAGAGAAATCGTCGTCCGTGATAATAGTATTGAGTCTGCGATTGCAGCTAATCCGAAAGCAGATAAATCCAATCCAAAGCACGTAGGTGCAACGATGCCTGGAACCGTCCTTGAAGTACATTGTGCGAAAGGCGATACGGTTAAAAAGGGACAGCATCTGATGACCAACGAAGCAATGAAAATGGAAACGTCCGTACAGGCTCCGCTTGATGGAGTGGTTAAAGAAATCCATGCACAAGCAGGCAGCTCGATTGCGGTAAATGATCTATTGATTGAATTTGAATAAACAAAATTAAAACAGCCCTTTGGTGAATCAGCCAAGGGGCTTGTTGCGTAATGGATGATTATTGGGGTGAGGGGATACACCAACTCGTATAAATAGAGAAGGATAAACTCTCAATCGGAGCCGCTTCAGATTAAAGCTATGAATAAAAAAGAAGGAACCCTTGTTTAAGTGCAAGCAAGGTTCCTTCTTTTTTTTGCTGGAATATTGAAATATAATAGATTCGATTATTTTTCTTTTCTGCTGCTTCGGAAAGACAGATGGATAAAGTAAGTCAGCATTCCAAAGTAACATGTAATAAATAGTGCATGGGCTAGTGCAATAAATAAATTAAGCTGTGTAAAAATGATGAGCGAGCCGGAGATAACCTGCAATGTAATCAGTGACAGCGTAATTATCCAGCCCCATCTCATAACCTCGCTGCGGCTATATTTCTTTAGCATACGGACTGTTAAAAGGATTGTCCACAAAAATAAGATTCCAGCTGCAAAACGATGCCCCATCTGGACCCATTGATGAAAGGAATAGCTTGCAAAGGCAAATGGCTCTGAATTGGAACAAAATGGCCAATCGGTACAATCCAGGATGGAATTCGTATGACGTACCAGTGCCCCGCTGTATACCACACACATTGTATAAACCGTTATCGCATAGATTTCAATTCGGTGAGATTTATTAATATGGATATCTTCTGTATGTAATTTCTTATCAATTTCAAAGAATAATAGCATAAGTAAAAAAACAGCAGAAAAACAAATTAAAGATATCCCGAAATGGGTAGCCAATATAAAGTCAGACTGTCCCCAGACCACTGCTGCTGCACCGACCAGTGCTTGTACAATAATAAAAAATAATGCAGAAAAACTTAAAAAAATAACTTCCTTATGATGTCTGTATGCTTTCCAGGAAAGAATAGCAAGTAAAAGCACCAATATACCAACTGCGCCGCTGACCATTCGATGACTTAATTCAACAATCATTTCAAAATGAAGGTTAGCAGGGAGAAGTTCGCCTTCACACAGCGGCCAGCTGTCTCCGCATCCATCCGCTGAACCTGTTTTTGTAACAAGTGCTCCTCCTAAAAGAAGGGGAAGCATTCCAATGGCCGTTGTCACAGATAGTATTTTTAGTATTTTTAACATATCTATGCAACCTCACTTCTTATGTAAATTATCCAATATCTCCAGTGTACCAAAAATCATGCGGGAAACGCTTTCCAATTTTGAACAAAATCTAACATCCGCTTGTAATGCCTGAATAGAAGCACAGCTTTGCCTATTTGAAAAATTGTATCAGGGACGAATAAGATAAAGTTTTTGCATTGATTTTTGATATCATCAGTTTAACAAATAAAGACAGACAAAATGACTTTATTCCAAAAATAAAAACCAAAACCCGAATACCAATCTTAATAGTATCATGTTTTTTTGAAGTTTTCATCAGCAAATAAAAAAAGCTTGCATAATTCAGTTATGTTTGCTAGAAATATAGTATGGATTAGTATGCAGAAGAACAGTTGCTGTTTTATAAAAAATAGAAAATATACATAATTCATTTTCTTTATCTATTTTCCGAGACAACTTTTTAGCTGGATGTTCAAATAGTTGTAATATATTATATAAAAGTTCATTAGATTGTCATAGAAATCCATGCTATAATTAAAGTTGGAAACGGAATACATAGAAACAAATGCGTGTATTCTGTTTATTATTATGTCTTCCTACTGGTGCGAAGGGGGGAAATTATGGATAAAGTAGATATGACTTACTCGGAGCTGATCGGTAACACAACCATTTCAACCAAAGAAAAAATAACTGTTTTTCTGTCAGAAGTGAAGGCGCTTATAAAAATCGGAATTGTCAATTCTAATTTGATTACGGCAATTACAGGTTTTTTAGTAGCTATAGCTTTAACGAACGCCTCCTTTAGCAATCATTGGGGAACATTTCTTTTGATGATAATTGGAAGTGCTTTAGTAATTGCCGGCGGCTGCATTATGAACAACTGGTATGATGTAGATATTGATCCCAAAATGTCCCGAACGAAGAAAAGACCAACTGTGACCGGATTCTTTTCATTGCGGGCAGTACTGATAATGGGAATAGTTGTCAGCAGTCTTGGACTCGCAGTATTGATGTTTACCACTTGGTACGCGGCATTATTTGCTTTTATTGGCTGGTTTGGCTATGTCGTATTGTACACCATGTGGTCAAAGAGAAGATACACATTAAACACGGCTATTGGAAGCTTGTCTGGTGCAATGCCTCCTGTGATTGGCTGGGCAGCAGTCGATCCTTCTTTTCATGTGGTTCCGCTTATCATGTTTTTAATTATGTTTATATGGCAGACACCGCATTTTCTTGCCTTGGCAATGAAGAAAAAAGAAGAATATAAGGCGGCTGGAGTACCGATGCTGCCAGTGGTTAAAGGCATGGGCATAACGAAAAGACAAATTAATGTTTATATCGCTTGTCTTTTACCGTTGCCGTTATTCTTGCTTCCTACACTGGGCTTAACATTTACGATTGTAGCAACAATATTGAATATCGCATGGCTGGTGATTGGTTTTATAGGGCTGTTTACGGAGAAGGATATGAAATGGGCTAATTTAGTATTTATATTTTCCTTGAATTATTTAACAATTCTTTTTCCGTTAATGATTATTGTCACACTGCCGATATTTAATTAATGATTGTTATTCCTTAAAATTTAAATATAAAAGGAAAGAACAAGAAGAAAGAGAGGTATTCTTACATGAGAGGTTGGATGGGAAAAACCAAAGTATTTTTCGTATTCACATTACTTGCATTATTTCTTGCGGGCTGCGGAATCGAAAATCTGACTGCACTAAAGCCTAAAGGTTACGGCGCAGAACAAGCCATGGATCTTATTATTTTGACCACATTGATCATGACAGGTGTGTTTATTGTGGTTATGGTGATTTATGTGATTACACTTGTTCGCTTTCGCAGGAAAAAAGGACAGGAAGACCATATTCCTGAGCAGGTGGAAGGGAACCACAAGCTGGAAGTAATATGGACAGTAATCCCGATTATTTTGGTGTTGATTATTGCTGTGCCTACTGTTCTGGCGACTTTTGATTTGGCAGATGACTCCAGTGCAGATGAACTCATCAATGTTAATGTAAAAGGAAATCAATATTGGTGGCATTTTGAGTATCCTGGAGAAGAAGTTCAAACAAGTCAAGACCTGTATATTCCTACAGGCGAGCGCGTTTATTTACATATGCTCTCTTCTGATGTTATTCATTCATTCTGGGTTCCATCAATTTCCGGGAAAATGGATGTCAATGCAGAGAATGTAAATACAATGTATATCGAAGCTTACGAGGAAGGTGTGTACTGGGGCAAATGTGCTGAGCTATGCGGACCTTCACATTCATTAATGGACTTTAAAGTCATTGCTGTTTCACCTGAAGAGTATGAACAGTGGGTTGATGATATGCAGAACATAGATGCAGAAGCAGAACCTGAAACTGCGGATGCTCAGGAAGGTCAAGAGTTATTTGAAGCAAATAACTGTATGAATTGTCATGCGACAGATGCAGCTGCTTCCGGCATTGAAGCTGGTCCAGAGAATAACGGACCTTTTGGACCGAATTTATCAAACTTTGGAGACCGATCCAATGTTGCCGGTGTGTTAGAGCATAACGAGGAGAACCTTGTAGACTGGTTAATGGATCCTGAATCTATTAAGCCGGGCAACCAAATGACGGGTCAATATCCAGAGCTGAATCAAGATGAAGCAGAAAGTATTGCAGCATATCTATTGCAATTACAGCCTTCAGAAATTACACCTGAAAACGCAGGAGATTAAAAAGTGAATGACTGTTACAAAAGGGAGGTTTAAAATTTGGGTATGACTAGTGCTCAAAAAAGCGGTTTCGGGGCTACCTTATGGGATTGGCTGACAACTGTCGATCATAAAAAGATCGGTATTCTATACCTTGCAGGCGGAGGATTCTTTTTCCTGTTAGGCGGTCTTGAAGCTGTAATTATTCGTATTCAACTTATTTCACCAGAGAATAATTTTATTAGTGCAGGGCTTTATAACGAAATGATTACCATGCACGGTACAACGATGATTTTTCTTGCAGCAATGCCAATATTATTAGGATTGATGAACTTTATTATGCCGCTGCAAATCGGAGCGCGTGACGTTGCGTTTCCGTTTCTAAACTCTTTAGGTTTCTGGTTGTTTTTATTTGGAGGATTGCTATTAAACCTTAGCTGGTTTACTGGTGCACCCGATGCCGGCTGGACCAACTATGCTCCTTTGTCAATACAATCACCGGGTCATGGGATTGACTTCTACATTATGGGGCTGCAATTATCCGGAGCAGGAACATTAATGGGCGGAATCAACTTTATTGTTACGATTGTTTTAATGCGCGCACCGGGTATGACTTATATGAGGATGCCATTGTTTACATGGACGACTTTTGTGGCTAGTATCTTAATACTATTTGCTTTCCCTGCATTGACGGTTGGATTATTTTTAATGATGTTTGACCGCATGTTTGGTTCTGCATTTTTCGATGCTGCATTAGGCGGGAATGCTATCATTTGGCAGCATTTATTCTGGATATTCGGACATCCGGAAGTATACATTTTGATTTTACCGGTTTTTGGTGTATTTAGTGAGGTTTTCCCGACATTTGCTAAGAAACGTTTGTTTGGATATACAGCAATGGTATTTGCGACATTTTTAATTGCATTTTTAGGATTTATGGTGTGGGCTCACCATATGTTTACAGTTGGCCTGGGGCCAGTTGCAAACTCTATCTTTGCAGTAGCAACGATGGCAATTGCTGTTCCGACGGGAATAAAAATATTTAACTGGCTGTTTACCCTTTGGGGTGGCAGTATCAAAATCAATACAGCAATGTTATGGTCATTAGCTTTCATTCCATCATTTACTATCGGAGGAATGACTGGTGTTATGCTTGCTTCAGCTGTTGCTGACTATCAATATCATGACACTTATTTTGTTATTGGACACTTTCATTATGTTATTGTCGGTGGAACAGTGTTTGGTATATTAGCTGGACTTCATTATTGGTGGCCAAAAATGTTTGGCAGGTATTTACACGAAGGGTTAGGACAGTTATCGTTTTGGACATTCTTTGTTGGGTTCCATTTAACATTCTTTATTCAGCATTTCTTAGGTTTAATGGGGATGCCACGCCGTTACTGGGTATTCTTGGAAAATCAAGGGCTGGATACAGGTAACTTAATCAGTACCATTGGTGCTTTCTTTATGTCATTTGGTGTTATTGTATTTTTGATTAATATAATCTACACAACCATCAAAGGGAAAAAAGCCTCTGGCGATGCTTGGGGAAGCGGGCGCACACTTGAATGGGCAATTTCATCCCCGCCTGTCCATTATAACTTTAAACAATTGCCATTAGTTCGCGGGTTAGATCCATTATGGATTGAAAAAACGGAAGGTAATAAAAAAGTGACTCCGGCAGAACCATTAGATGAAATTCATATGCCTAATGGGTCTATTCTCCCTTTCATTATGACTATTGGGTTTACGATTGCTTCCTATGGTTTTATTTATCAAACAGAAAGTAAATATTGGCTAATTGCTGTATATGCAGGAATGGCAATTGCATTAATCAGTATGTTAATCCGTTCATTAAAAGATGACCACGGACATCATATTTCTAAAGAAGAACTAGAAAGGGTGGGTGATTAATATGAGTCATGATCATTCCATTGATCCAAAGAATATGCCAAAAGATCCTTCAAAAGCAACAACAGAAGGTAAACATAAATTTATGGGCTTGTGGATATTCCTTGGTGGCGAGACAGTTCTTTTTGCCTGTTTGTTTGGTACGTACCTTGCCTTAAAAGATTCTGCTGCAGGCGGTCCGACAACGCAGGAATTATATGGCCTGGGTCTGGTATTCTTAATGACAGTTTTGCTTTTAACAAGTTCTTTAACAAGTGTGTATGCTATTTATCACATGAAAAATAATGACTTTAAAAAGATGCAGCTATGGATGGGAATTACAGCATTACTAGGTCTTGCTTTCCTTGCGTGTGAGATTTATGAATTTGCACATTATATTCATGATTATGGGTTTACATTTCGTTCTTCTGCATTTGGATCAGCCTTCTATACATTAGTTGGTTTCCACGGCGGGCACGTTGTATTCGGATTATCTTGGATTATTACATTGATGGTTCGCAATGCGAAGCGAGGACTGGATTTGTATAATGCACCAAAATTTAATACATTTGCGCTATATTGGCACTTCATCGATGTAGTGTGGGTATTCATCTTTACAGTTGTTTATCTGATGGGGATGGTGAGTTAATTTATGACAGATGAAATGAGTACAAGAAAAATTAATTCGTTCCAAAAGCAAAAGAATAAAGAAGAAATGCAAAAAATGGTAGTCAGCTTTGCTTTAATGATTTTCTTTACCTTAGTTGCATTTGCTCTTGTTATGTTAGAGGTACCATCTACGTATGTTATTCCAATATTACTGCTTCTTGCCTTTGTACAGGTAGGGTTTCAGTTTTTCTACTTTATGCACTTAAAGGATAAAGGACATGAGGTACCTGCCCAGATTATCTATGGGGGAATTTTTATTACAGTGATGGTAGCATTGACTTTTACTATCATTACTTGGTGGTAAGTAAGACAAATTGAAATCAATCCTTTTGAAATGACAAACGCTATGATGATTTATTTATTAAATCATCATAGCGTTTTGTTTATCATATGGAAAATATAGTGCGTAAAATAGAAAGATATGTTTTAAAATCGTCACAATCCCACTAGAGAATTCTTGTTTATTTTAAGGTATAATAGATAAAGTAGACTAAACTGGAGATGATTAGGTATGTGGTTAGATATACAAATATTCGGGTTTCGGGCATTATGGAGCCCTTACTTTATGATATTTACAGCTCTTATTGCACTAGCTTATTTTCTAATTACAGGACCGTACCGGCATAAGTTTGGCAATCATGATAAAGTTCCTGTGAAGCAGCAGATTTCTTTTTATACGGCAATAGTGTGTTTATACTTAGTAAAAGGCGCTCCAATTGATTTACTCTCACATATAACGCTGACTGCTCACATGATTCAAATGGCTGCTTACTTGCTGATTATCCCGATACTGGTTATCAAAGGGATACCTTCCTGGCTATGGCGAAAAGCAATTGACCGGCCTGTTATTAGACCGATTGTGGAAATAGGTACAAAACCGTTAATATCCTTATTGCTGTTTAATGGTTTATTTTCTCTTTATCATATACCATCTTTCTTTGAGTTTGCAAAGTCTTCGCCAGTCATTCATACGGTGATTCACGGGATTCTATTAATTGCAGCCTTCTTTATGTTTTTCCCGCTGCTGGCCCCTTTAAAGGAATTCGACCGGATGCAGCCGCTATTAAAAATAGGTTATATTTTTGCAAATAGTGTATTAATCACACCGGCCTGTGTATTGATTATTTTTGCACCTGAACCTCTTTACGCTACCTATACACAAGGAGGAGCATGGATGCAGGCGATGAGTCTTTGTGTACCGACTGATGTTTTACAGGGACTTGCTCCCGGTTTAACTGGACCGGAAATGTTTACACCGCTCAGTACACTGATTGATCAGCAGCTCGGCGGTATTATTATGAAGGTTATTCAGGAAATTACTTATGGAGGGGTTCTAGCAACAATTATTTTTTCTTGGGTTAACAAAGAAAAAAACACGATTGATCCGTTGCCGGCAAAACCAGCAGAATCACATTAAAAAGAGATATTTAGAAGTGGAGCTGAAGTAAAAGGCTAGAAAGTATGTAGCGTATATAACGGGAGGGCAAAGCCTTAAACATCTATAATATATGGCTGCAATCTGTGTTCATATAATTATCGTTATACTAGACAAAAGCATGCTTTAAAAATGGTCACTGTATGGGCATGGTTTCAAACTTTCTGAGAACTTTAGAACGCATAATTAGAAATACTGGAGGATAAAGCAATGCATTTACTACCAACAATCAGTACATTTTTTATTGCTTTGAGTGCAATACTTGTAGCAATAGGCTGGGTTTTAATCGTTAAAAATAAAAGAAAAGAACATAAAGCTGTGATGATATCAGCAGCTGTCAGTGCCCTTCTTTTCTTCATTATTTATGTATCACGTACCGTATTTATAGGAAATACAAGCTTTGGAGGACCTGAAAGTATACAGACTTACTTTACGATTTTCCTGATTTTCCATATTATTTTAGCTACAGTTGGAGCTGTATTTGGAGTTGTAACGCTTGTATTAGCATTTAAGCGGAATATTAAGAAACACCGTAAAATCGGCCCGATAACAAGTATTATTTGGTTTTTCAGTGCGATTACGGGGATACTTGTTTATATTTTTCTATATGTAATGTACGATCCGGGTGAAACCACGAGTATGATCAAAGCTATTCTTGGTTTTTAATCTGCGGATGGGATAACATATAGGCAGCATTTAAAGGATACAGTGCTTTATAAAGGAGCATGTATCCTTTTTTGAAGAATAAGAAAGTATATAAAAAATGCTGAATATATCCGCTCCAACGGGTTTCATGGGGTGAGTAATCTTAGGCCCCAGAAACACACTCCGCTTTCCGTGGGCCCCGAGCTCATCTCCTTTAAAGAAGACTTAGTGATTGGCAAGCCGACAGGCGCAGACAGAGCTAAAGTCGCACTTATGCCCCGAGGGTGAAAAGAAGACTTAGCGATTGGCAAGCTGACAGGCGCAGACAGAGCTAAAGTCGCACCTATGCCCCGAGGGTGAAAAGAAGACTTAGCGATTGGCAAGCCGACAGGTGCAGACAGGGCTAAAGTCGCACTTATGCCCTGCGGGTAGAAAAAAAGAAGGTCACTTTTTTCCTGCGGGATCTTCCCACTGGGACTGGGACTGCGATTACTCGTCCCACCGAAAACCATTGCGATTACTCGCCCCATCAAAACCGTCGCTGGTATTAGTGTCATTTCTTTATAAAAAAGCAAATAAAACATAATTCTTCTTAGATGGGAGCGGATGTTGTCGTCCTGCGGGAAAAGAAACAGGTAGACCTGAGCAGGAAGCGGTTTTCTTACCGTGCGGCTGAACGTTGCCCGCGGAAAGCGACTTCCCGTAGCGGACATCTCTTCGGCGAGAACACCGATGTTTTAACAAGCGGTATTCTTGGTTTTTCTTATCTGATTAAATCATTCAGAATATAAAAAGAGCTGACATATTAACTGGAGATAATATGTCAGCTCTTTTGAATGATGTCTTTTTATTTTTTGTAATATTGCAGTTCGTCGCTAAGTTTTGCGAGTAATGTGTTCGTTCTTTCTACAACGCTTTCAGGAAAGTTCTCTTCTTCGCCATACTCAACGCCGTGTGGATAATAATGTTTACCAAGTAAAGGAGTCATTAATTTAATAACGGCGTTGCGCTTATCCACATCACCTTCGATAGCATAACCTTGTACGCGGATATAGTATGTAATACCTTCTTCGTTGGATCCGATTTTGTAATCATAGGTAACGCGTTCATAATCCCATTGCCCGGCCCGGATAAAGGCAAGATTTGCTGTTACGTGATCCAATACCTGTACATCAATAATTGTGTCTTCTATCCCAGTGTTTTCAAATCTCATTTTACTTTCACCTCATCAATAATATTCTGCTTAATTTAAGGATAATACGAAACGGTAATAGATGCAATAGAAACCATGGACGATAGCAAAGAAAGGGTATAATATTATGATAATAGGGTATAAAATAGATAAGTAGATTATACATAGAAAGTTCAAAAAGTCCCCGAATGATAAAACAGCAATCGCTTTAGCTGACGCGTTGTGTCAGATAGGAAAGAAGGATACAGGCACCCGCCTATCGGAAATCGCCGGCTGCTTTTTGAACATGCATTGATAATGTTTTATTTATCTGCTGGATGGGGGTTCCAATCATGAAAAGGCTTCGTAATGTAATGATAATCATGATTATTGCACTCCTTGTATTTATTGTTATATACCAGATGAATTCATCACCTGTAGAGGTTGTAAGAGAAGCAGCGTCCTATCTTGATGAGGATGAAGAAACGATAGAGCCTAAAGGAACAGCAGCAGAGCTTCCTCAGATGAATTTGGAAGGCGATTTATATCAATGGATAGGAAAGACGTCAAATGAACTTACAGAAGAGCTGGGAGAACCGGACAGAATTGATGTTAGTGCATATAATTATGAATGGTATGTATATAATGACTCAGAAAGCCAATATGGTCAGTTTGCTATTTTAGAAGATGAGATTGTATCTGTTTATGCCATTGGGGATAATTTAGAGATATCTCCAATTGACTCTGGAGCGGATTATATCGAAGTGGCAGATACATTTCCTTTTTTAAACGAAGTAACTTATACGGAAGGCGATTCTTCGTTTACTTTCCGGTTAAACACAGAAGACCTTCAGACGAGACCGCTGGTGAAAATAAGTGACTCTACTTTTATTCAATTTTATTTTGATACGTTTACAGAAAAGTTGTCGTCTATGAGGATTTCTACAGGAGATGCGCTTTTATTGCAAAGGCCATATGAAATTGAATATCAGGGAGATCTGCCTGAACAGCCTGAATTTAATGAAGAGGAATGGAGAGAAATTCAGGAAGGGATGGAGCAGCAGGTTTTTGATATTTCTAATATCATGCGTTATAAACATGACTTGCCGCAGTTAGAATGGGATGATCAAGTAAGTCTTGTTGCATATGACCACAGCAAAGATATGTACGAGAATGATTATTTTTCTCATGTTAGTTTAGATGGAGATGGTTTAAGAGAACGTCTGGAGGAAAAGCAGGTTGCCTATGTTGCCGCTGGAGAAAATATCGCAGCGCAATATCCGGACGCTCCTGCGGCAATGGAGGGCTGGTTAAACAGTGAAAGTCACCGGGAAGCATTACTTAGTGATGAATACAGTTTCCTTGGAGTTGGTGTATACCGTTTTTATTATACCCAAAACTTTTTAGGAAAACCTTTTTAACGTACTTATGTTTGTTTAACAGAGAAAGGAGCCGCACACCTGTGGCTTCTTTATTTTTTGTAGAGTAATAAAGTAAGGATAGCCGCTCCAGCGGACATCTCTTTGGCGAGAACACCGGTATTTAAAAAAACAAGCGGTATACCTAGTTTTCTTGTACAGAAAATAATAAGCGATAGCACATTTTCAACCGATTTACATAGGTTATTGTAGGGTTATAAATAACGCTTAGCAGGCTGAGCCTCACAAATAAAGGATTACTTTCAATGGGACTGGTAGTAGAAACGCGATTACTCGTTCCAACAAAACCATGCACAAACTGTAGCTTTCATAACTGTATGCCCCTAAAGTGTAAAAAGGACGGTGAAAAAAATGAGTCAATTACATCCTAGTGTTGCAGCATTTAAAGCCTTTGTGAACCGCCATCCTAAGTTGTTGGAGGAAATCAGAAAAAGCGGCAGGGGGTGGCAGGAGTTTTATGAAAAGTGGGCAATTTTAGATGAAGATGACCCGTTTTGGGATGAATATAAAACGGAAGAAAAAGCGGCAAAAACAGAATCAAAGAGTCAGGGCGAATCAACAAATCAAGAAAGCAAAAAAAGTAAGAAAACGGATCATTCCGATATTATCCGGCAGATTGTAGACTATACGCAAAACTTAGATTCGGAAAAAGTACATGGACAAATCGAACAATTAAGTAAAGCGATTGGTGTTGTTCAGGAAATGATTGGTGATATGAAAAAGCCTTCCGCTAATAAAGCGCCCCGGGCTCCTTTTTCACTAAGAAAAGATTAGAGGGGATAACATGGATAATGACGTCATTGCCTACCTTAGAAAAAATCCGGAACTTGCTGAATTTATCCGATATCATCCTATTTGGTATCGTTATTTGATGCGCGACCCCGGCCGTCTGACAGAGTTGAAAAAAGAAGCAAAAAAATTTTATGGAAAAACATTTCCTCAAAAAGTGAATACCTTCTCGAATCAATTACAAATGGTAAGAATGTTCGCAGAGATGGCTAAATCGATGAAAGATTGAAGTCAGCTCTGTTTTCTTTCGAATAATAAAATGGTATGATAAAAAGGATAACTATTAATTGAGGATGCAGTAAAATGAAAGAACATCTATTTTAATAGGAAATGGCATAAACCTTACTAAGAGATTGTTTCTCTTGTTTACATTTATTCATTTATTCGCGGAGGTGTGGAAATGATTGCTACAATGGAATATGTAGATATATTAGATGAGTCGGAGCATGTCGGAAAAATGATCCTGCAGTCCGATATCATGCAGCAATACCAATCGGCTAAGAAAGTATTGGATGAAGATAAAGAAGCACAGAAACTGATTAGAACATTTGCAGATGTTAAAGAGCACTATGAAGATGTGCAGCGGTTCGGCAGATATCATCCGGACTATTATGATATTATGAAGCAGGTCCGTTCCAAAAAAAGGGATATGGATTTGAACGACAAAGTAGCTGCTTTTAAAATTGCTGAAAGAAATTTGCAAAATTTATTGGATGAAGTCAGCCAGTTCGTGGCAGAGAGTGTCAGTGAGCAAATTAAAGCTCCTAAAGACGGCGCAGCGTTAACAGACAGCGGCTGTGGCTGCGGGAGCGGCGGAGCTTGCGGCTGTGCCTCGTAAAATGAAACTTCCTTCCGCAAGGGGTTCCAGACGGTTATTTGTGATAAGACGTAGAGCAGGGGCCAGAAAGCGGGCTTCCTGCTTTATACATATAGAAATAAAAGGAGGGATGACAGCATGGTAGAAAGGCAAGGAATTGTTGTCTGGTTTCAACATATGAAGAATGTCAGGCAGCTAAAAAAACATGGTCATCTTATTCACGTATCTAAAAAGCATCGCTATGCGGTTATTTACGTTAATCGCGGGGATATTGATGCTATTGAGAAAAAATTTAATCAGTTTGCTTTTGTTTCTAAAGTGGAACGTTCTCAAAAGCCGTTTATTCCGACAAACTATGAAAACGCGAAGCCGGATAAAGCGAAGCAATACGATTATAAAATGGGAATTTAAACAAGACGTCTAAAAAGAAATATATCAAATAAAAAGAAAAAACCTGCAGTCAAAATTACTGCAGGTCCTTTTATTTTTATAAAAAATAAAAGGCTAAAGGGAGAGGAGAAACCGGATGAAGAGCTTATGGGGAAGAATAAGCCTTCTTCCGTTTCAACTAAATCATATTTAGCTGAATCATTATGATAGTATAGACAAAGTAAAAAATAATATACATAACGAATAAAAATAATTTGCTAAAGCGGCGAATCGTGGTAGACTATTGACGAGCTAAAAGAAGCTGAGGTGATTCAGAAGTGCGCGTTATAGCAGGAATACATAAAGGAAGAGTGTTAAAAAGTGCAGCTGGTGAGTCTACAAGACCGACTTCTGATAAAGTAAAGGAAGCTGTGTTTCAAGTAATGGGTCCTTACTTTTCAGGAGGACTAGCTTTAGATTTATTTGCGGGAAGCGGGTCTCTGGGAATCGAAGCATTAAGCAGAGACATGTCTAAGGTGATTTTCGTAGATAAACATCCCAAGGCAGTTCAAATCATTAAAGAAAATTTGAAATCGCTCCAATTAGAAGCGCAGGCAGAGGTCTATCGAAATGACGCAGAACGTGCTTTAAAAGCCATCGCTAAACGAGAATTACAATTTGATTTAGTGCTTTTAGATCCGCCGTATAAAAGTAAAGATTATATGAAATTACTTGATTATCTGCTCGATAGCAAAATGCTGAATAAGAATGCGATTGTCTATTGTGAGCATGATAAGACAAACATGCTGCCAGATACGTATAAATCCTTGAAAGCAATCAAACAAGCAGATTATGGCGGTTTAGTTCAAGTAACGATTTACCAATCAGATAAAAGAGAGGAAGCATAAATGATGAGGAAATTAGCGATATGCCCCGGGAGTTTCGATCCGGTAACGAATGGCCATCTGGATATTATCAGACGTGGTGCTAAAGTGTTTGAAGAGATAGTAGTTACCGTGTTTAATAATCAATCCAAATCTCCACTCTTTACAGTAGAAGAAAGAATGCAGTTATTAGAAGAATCATTGAAGGACCTGCCAAATGTACGGGTCGATTCTTCGAGCGGATTACTCATGGATTATGCGGAAGAAGTAGGAGCTACTGCAGTTATTAGAGGATTGCGGGCAGTCAGTGATTTTGAATATGAGATGCAGATTACGTCGATGAACCGGAAGTTAAACGAAGACGTGGAAACCTTATTTATGATGACAAACACAAAATATTCTTTTTTAAGCTCAAGTATGGTAAAGGAAGCGGCTAAATACCAGGGAAATATTTCTGGTCTTGTTCCAGAAGTGGTGGAAACGGCACTGAAGCAGAAATATAATCAATAAAAAAATAACGAACGGATGCGGATTTCATTCGTTACATATTTTCAGAAGAAGAGAGAGTCAGCGGTCAAGCGGCTCTTTCTTCTTCTTTAGGGAGAATTATTTTTTTCTGACTTTATTAATAAGGATGAAAATAGCAGCCCCTAAACTGATGATTGTCAGGCTTGGCCCAATTGCCTGTAATAGATAGTATATTTGTATCCCGATGGGGGTCTCTTGTATTGTGCCGGCAGGAATCTCGTTAGAATGAAAAACAATTCGATCCAGGTATAACGGTTTGTATAGTAAAATAGTTAAAATCACAGCAAAAGTTCCGTGTAAAAGCCGGGCGAAGAAATAAGGGTAGAAACGGATATCTGTCTTGGCTAAGATGCTGGCTACCTGTGCTTGGATGGATAATCCATTAAAGCCAAGGATGAAGCTGATCAAAATTGCTTTTTGTAATAAAGAATCCGTGGTGACCTGTGAAATTAAGTTTGATCCGACGGTAATTTCAAATAAACCAGAAATAAACGGAAGTCCCAGCTCTTTTGGCAGATCAAAAACAGGAAAAATCGGTTCAATAAATGCAGATATAAAGGATGTGATGTCCATCAGGAAAAGCAATTTAATAAGAACGGAAAAGAGAATAATAAATCCTCCGACCATCACAAGAGTCTGAATCGAATTTAATACCGCATCCCCTAATATTTCTCCGAAAGGCCGGGGATTTCTTAACCGATTTCGATGCATCTCTTGAAATGCTTTTTTCAGTGAAAAGGGCTGTCTCTTTTGTTTGGTAATCTGCTTTTCCTGCTTTCTGCCATGAAAACGCATAACAACCCCGACAATCGTATTAGCTCCGTAATGACACACAGCCAATAGAAGCCCCAGTTTGATATTATAAAAAAAGCCTGCAGAAATGGCACCGAATATAAAGAGCGGGCTTGAATTATTGGTAAAAGACACTAATCTTTCAGCTTCTATCTGTGTGACTTGCTTTTCTTCACGGAGTCTTGCTGCTATTTTGGCACCGGTAGGATAACCGCTGGCCATTCCCATAATCCAGCCGAAGCTGCCGGCACCGGGGATATTAAAAAGCGGCCGCATGATCGGTTCAAATAAAATGCCTAGAAATTTCACAACGCCAAAAGCTAATAATAATTCAGCGGTTATGAAAAAAGGAAGCAAAGATGGAAATACGACCTCCCACCACATATTTAATCCACGGATGGCTGCTTCTAATGCTTGATCTGGAAAACGTATTAAACTAAAAAACAAAAAAATGGATATGCCGCCATAGCCTAGTGTTTTCAGCTTTTGCTTCAATCTGATGTCCCCCTATTAGTGCGTGTTTAAAAAATGGATGTATTATTTTAATTCGTTTTTTGAACATCCTTTATTCGTTAGAAGAAAGCATCCTCATGCTGTTTTTATCTTCCTGTTATGAAGTCTCATTCTGTACAATTATGGTAGGAAGTAGTAGAATAATGCTAGCTTGTCCGATGTATCGTTTTAATAAAAAAGTTGCTATATATGATATATACGCGAATACCATCTGAAAATATGCCATAGATATATTTTTAGTAAGGGTGTCAGGAAGGGGAATAAGCAGTGTTGCGATTATCAAAACGGAGGATTATAGGATTATTAGCGGTTGTACTGATTGTTTATTTTTTGGGAGTGTATCAATTGCCGTATTATATACAAAAACCAGGCGGAGCCGATGCATTAGATCCCATTGTCGAAGTGGACGACGGCTATCCAAGTGAAGGGGATATGCATTTAGTGACCGTCAGCGGAATGCAGGCAACTCCCATTTTATATGCTGCAGCCTTTGTCCTTCCACATCAGGATATTCTTCCTTTAGATCAGGTTTTCCCGGAAGGAATGTCTCAGGAAGATTATATGGCAGCACAGCTTCAGGTAATGGAAAGCTCTCAGGAAGCTGCAACTGTGGTGGCCTATGAAACAGCAGAAAAAGATATAGATATCCATTTTAATGGCGTCTATGTGGTTGCTGCGGTGGATGGCTTGCCGGCAGATGGTAAATTAGAGAGTGGAGACCGTATCATCGGAATTGATGATGCAGAAGTGCATGAATCTCAAGATTTAATTGATTATATTGATGGAAAAGAAGCCGGAGATACAGTGACAGTTTTGTTTGAAAGAAATGATGAAGAACACACTGCCGAGATGGAATTAGAACCGTTGGATGACGAAGGAACTCGTGTGGGCGTTGGAATAAATCTTGTAACAGATCGTGAAGTAACTGTAAATCCAGAAGTTCATTTTTCCAGTGGTAATATTGGCGGGCCGAGTGCAGGGCTCATGTTTTCATTGGAAATCTATGATCAGTTAACAGAGGGCGATTTAACCGGCGGCAAGCAAATCGGCGGAACTGGTGAAATTGACTATGAAGGAAATGTCCATCGAATTGGCGGGATAGATAAAAAAGTTGTCGCTTCCGATAGAGAAGACGTTGATATTTTCTTCGCTCCGAATGAAGGCGGCCGCGAAGACTCCAATTACCAAGTGGCAGCAGAAACAGCAGAAAGTATCGGGACAGATATGGAGGTTGTTCCGGTGGATACGTTTGAAGATGCTGTAGAATATTTAGAAAGTGTTAATGAATAAATGAATTAAATAAAAGAGGATTTCCGTATTATAATGAAGACGGAAGTCCTCTTTTTTGTAACGTCAGAAAGAATTGCTTCAACAAAATGAAGTTTCACTTTATAATAATCGGTGATTTAATCTCCTGTAAAAAGAAGTCTCTTTGCTTCTTGCCGGGTAAAATACTGTAATACGCCTTCGCAGCCCGTTCCTCGATTTCCAGGAAGGGGTGTTTGATTTGATTTATTTTTGTAATAAACGGGAGGTCCGCTTTCTTTTTCTGCTGATTAAGATAAGCCTGGCCGGTTTTATTCATGGCCAGTACCCGTATATAACCTGTCTGGGTACCAAGTATATTATCTTCTTTTCTTGTATTGGTTAAAATATGGACAAAAATACGTTGAAGCCTTGTCCATGTATAACGTTTTGTTTTTAAAGCAGTCATCCATCCTTGAAAAGAGGAAGCCTCCATAGCTGTGCGTACAATACGATGCTCCAGCCCCTCAACAATCCCTTCGATCTGCTGCAATTCTGCTAACGTCATTGTTTGTACTCGATATTTCAAAAAAGAGAAATATAACTCCCAATCATGCCAGTACCCTGAGGCATGTTTATAGCTCTGTAAAATATCTGATGTGGTCTCCGGCATAGCTTCAGCAGCTGCTTTGCTGGCAGTCGGGTTATTCAGCACTTCTTTACGGATACTTGTTGCACTTGCTATATTTCCAGTAATAGCAGTGTCGTGATAATTATTTTCGATTCGTTTTATAGTGATTGGTTTTATTGGATAATGGGCGTCTTTAATTGCCCGGACATAGCTTAATCCTAAAATATTATTTGGTCTGGACACATCCAGTATATCAGATATACCAAAAATATGCTGATATGCTTTTGTTGCTGCGTCTGGATAGGCATGTCCCTTATTTAAATATTTTTTAACAAAGGATTCGTATTGATTCTGATGCTCTTTCTGGAGCTGATAAGCATCGGAAAAAGAATCGATTATGCCTGCTTCACTTCCAAAGCATACAGCACTGACGCCGGAATGATAAAGCATATCGATTGCTCCTTTGGCGAAATAATCGCTGTGCTGTACAGCATAGGCATACGGCAGCTCAACAACTAAATCAGCGCCACCGAGAATGGCCGCTTTGGCCCGGTTATATTTATCCATAATGGCCGGCTCGCCACGTTGCAAAAAATTCCCGCTCATAACCGCAACAATACAGTCTGCATCAGTTTTTTCCCTGGCTTGTTTTAAATGATATTGATGTCCGTAATGGAAAGGATTGTATTCAACTATTAAACCGCAAGCTTCCATACACTCACCTCTATTTTTTCAAGTAGCTTTATTTTAACATATTCCGGAATTTGTAGGACGAAAAGAGAAATAGAATGACAAAAAGAAAAACTGCGGTTAGAATAGTTTTAACTGTTGTTTTTTATACACTGTAACAGGGAATACTACGTATGTATGGAAGATTTAGCAATTGGCAAGCCGACAAGGGCTGTCTGAGCTATAGTCGAACTTATACCTGTGGTGTAAAGAAAATATATTGACAAACGAAGCATTTTCTTTTATCATTTATCTTGTTGCCTAGAGGTGATTTTAATGAAATTGACTGTTAATCAGATTAGAAAAGGTTCCGTAAATGAGCCATATTTCTTTGATAGCCAAGCCGATGTGTCAGAACTGGAAACGATGAGTAATGATATACGAAAAATACCTCCAGTACATGTGACCGGACAAGTAACTGTGCATGGTGAAGAATTCTATGTGAATTTTCATGTGACCGGAGAAATGACACTCCCGTGCGCACGTACATTGGTGGATGTTCCTTATCCATTTGAAATAGATGCAAATGAGGTCTTCTCTGCATCTGCTTATTATGGAAGAGAGGAAGAAGAACAAGAAATTCATCCTATTCAGGGAGAAGTTCTTGACTTAACACCATATATCAAGGAAAATATATTATTGGAAATTCCATTCCGCGTTTTTGCTGAAAACGCTGATTCGGATGAAGCAGCTCCTTCCAGCGGGAAGGACTGGGAATTTGTATCTGAGACAAAGGAAGAGAAGCCCATCGATCCAAGATTGAAAAAATTGGAATCTCTCCTTAATAATAACCAGAAAGAAAAATAAGAATCTGATTCAAGTTTTACTTTCATTTTTGAAGGAGGTGTAAGTCATGGCAGTACCTAAAAGAAGAACTTCCAAAAAAGTAAAGAACCAACGTCGTACGCATAAAAAACTACATGTACCTGGTATGGTAGAATGCTCCAACTGTGGCGAATTAACGAAACCTCACCATGTTTGCAAAGCATGTGGAAATTATGATGGAAAAGAAGTTATCAGCAACTAATTTTAATTAACGAAAACAGATCACACTGCGTGGTCTGTTTTTTTCGTTTTCCTCCACGTATATATTTTTTTAAGAGCTTTCTGGATATTTTTAATATAAAACGATTCTAGCATACCTATTTTTTGCATACATTGATAGCAAACCCTAATAGGAGGTATGTTATGAACGATACAAGGCAGGACGCGTGGACAGAAGAAGAGGACAGATTGTTAGCAGATACCGTACTTCAATGTATTCAGGAAGGGAGAACCCAATTAGAAGCTTTTAAGGAAGTTGCTGAAAAGCTATCCAGAACATCTGCAGCATGCGGATTCCGCTGGAATGCGAAAATAAGAAAGCAATGCCAGGACCAGGTGCAGGCTGCAAAGGACAAAAGAAAAGCAGGGTTAAAGCAGCGAATTGCCTATCCGGCTATCGAAACCTCATCGATTCAATCTATTGATGCTGCTATTCAGCTGCTAGAAAAAATGAGGACAGATATTCCGCAGCAGGATGATTTTGTGAAGCGGGAAGAAGTAGATAAAATCTTAAAGGAAAACAAAGAGTTAAAAAAGCAGATGGAGAAATATGAAATGGTGTGGGGAAAAATAAATCAACTTATTCATACGGTCTCCAATCCATAAGAACCCCAGATAAAGGGGACGCCTTCATTTAATCTTATATGATGCAAAAAAGCACGAAGCTTATTGCTTCGTGTCTTTTTCTTCAACGCCCTCAGGCAGCCAGAGCAGTGGATTTTCTCCTAAATCGCGTTCCATTTCATAATGTGGTTTGATGAAATCCATCTTTTCCCAAAATCCATGCGAATTAATACGTGGGCTTGTTTTAATAGGAAGGTTAAAGCTTTTTGCAAAATCTACAAGCGCTTTTCCATAGCCTTTTCCTTGATAATCGGGAAGCACTTCTAATTTCCAAAGTGTCAAATAATCCTGAGAAGGCTTAAAGTAAAAATCATACTTCCTGCTCACTTCATAAAGACTCATTCTGGCTACTAAATTATCCCCGATATAAATTCCATAAAAAGGAGACTTACTATTATTCTCGATAATCTTATTCTCTAAATCTTCCATCATGGTCAATTCCTGGTTTCCATATTCACGAAAACGCTTAAATTTTTCTAGTGTTTTAAAATTAATCAGTAAATTTTCTATCTTTATATTTCCCATGTTAACCCCTCCTGAATAATTATCCTGTTATCAAAGATGAATGTAGATTTCCTTCTCTGTCTAAATTATAATACATAGGAGACAAATTTAAAATTATTTCTGTTATATTTATATTAGAAAACTTTTGCATTCATTAAAAGGAAGACTTGAAAGCGGGCTTAGTTTTCTAAAAATCGCTTCTGTTCAGAAGTGCATTTATAGGCGGACAGACGCCGGGGTTATGCAGTGGATGCCGATGCTGGTGCATTATGTCAAAATAAACTTGCATACATCAAAGCGGTCATCTTAACTTGATAGAAATAAATTGTTTAAAAGCAGGGAGGAAAAGGATGAGAGATTATATATATTATACAATAGCTCTTTTTATTGCATTCCCATTCATCATTACTTTTTTAGCATATGGGATAACGAAGCTCCGGAAACAACATACATGGAAAGCCGTACATAATGCTGTCCAGTGGTCAGCGATCTTTTTTATCTTAGGTGTAGGTGTCTTGCTGCAGCTTTTGTTTGATCGAAGCTTTTTTGGCTGGATAATCCTGCTGTTTCTGATAAGTTTGACGGGAATATTGATTCATCAATATCAGAAGCAAAGTGATATAGAGATTTCAAAAGCAATTAAAATTGTTTGGAGAAGTGCATTTTTATTATTCTCTTCTGCTTATCTTGTTTTAAGTCTTGTCTATATTATCAAAGAAGTATTATCTTAAAATGCGGCAGTAAGAATATAGGTAACCAGTTAAGGGCGCAGAGCCTGGAAGAAAAGCTGTCTCTACAAGCTTTTTTTGCTTTCCGGAGAATGCTGCGCCAGCCCTGCCAAGATACGGGGAGTGAAAAGCTCTCGTTGAATAGAGATTCTCTTTCTCATTTGAGATAAAATAAACTTCTTCTGAAAAAAGTTTATTCGTTTCCCCGGAAGCAGATTAGTTTGATTCTTGCTGTTTTTTCTGTACAATACGGAATGTATTCAAATCGATATAAGGGGAAAATGATATGCAGATAAATTCGTTAACTTTGCCTGCTGCCAACAGGTTAGTAGCTGATTATAAAAAAGAAGCAGAAAATATAACACAGTTGTTTGATTACCATCCATATAATGATTTTCATAAACGATTACAAGATGTAGCTGAAAAAGATTTTGACCGGCATGGGCTGACGAATGTATTACATACATTAAACAAAGAATGGGGAGCGCCGGAAGAAACACTTAAACAAATTGAACGTTTAAACGATAAACAGAGCACCGTTGTTATCGGCGGACAGCAAGCGGGCCTTTTGACAGGACCTAGTTATACAATCAATAAAATTATTTCTATTCTTGAACTGGCGAAACAGCAGGAAAAACTATTGGAAGCACCAGTTGTCCCGGTTTTTTGGATTGCTGGTGAAGATCATGATTTTGAGGAAATCAATCATATTTATTGTCCGAAAGACGATGGAGATTTTCATAAGCTAAAGCTGCGGACTAAAAATATAGATGCGGGGAGAAAGGCTGTTTCGGAATTAGAAATGGATAAGAAAGAACTCTCCAAATGGGTGGAAGCTGTATTTGAAGCTTTGCCTGAGACAGCATATACAAGAGACATCTACACAGTGATTCAGGAAATACAACAAAAAGCTTCTAATTACATTGATTTTTTTGCTCGTCTTATTTTTGCACTATTTCCAAATCAAGGGATTGTATTAGTGGATTCTGGCAACGCAGCATTTCGTAAACTGGAATCAGAGTGTTTTGTGGAATTAATTCAGAATCAATCTCAAATCAGCGGTTCCGTAGTCAAGACGCTGAAAACGTTAGAAAAGCATCAATATCCGCTTGCTATTGAAGCAGATACATCAGATGGGAATATATTTTACCATGATGATATACAAGGAAGAATTTTGTTAAACGTAGACGAGAGTGGAAACTGGGTCGGTAAGCAGCAGGAGATTTCCTTCAATGTGGAGGAGCTCAAGGATATTGCCAGAAATACACCGTGGAAACTAAGCAATAACGTGGTAACAAGACCAATTATGCAAGAGTATATGTTTCCTACGCTGGCTTTTATAGCCGGTCCTGGGGAGATAGCTTATTGGGCTGGATTAAAGGCGGGTTTTCATGTAATGAACCTGCAAATGCCACCAGTTGTGCCAAGGCTTTCCCTGACTTTTTTAGACGCAGCTACGAAAAAATTAGTCACAAAATATCAGCTGACGGTGAAAGATGTTATCTTAAATGGCGTTCAAGCAACGGTGAAAGATTACATGGAGAGAAATGGTCAGCGGGAAATTGATCAAATAACAGAAGACGTGGCGGAGAAAATTAAAGAAGCGCACCAGCCAATCCGGGAGATGGCTTCTGAAATGGGTGACGATATTCAGGCGCTGAGCAAAAAGAATTTAGCTTACTTATTAGAGGATATTCAATTTATGAACAAGCGGTTCCATAAGGAATTTGAAAAGAAGCATGCTAAAGTTTTATGTGAATTTAATCAGCTGGAGCAAGTGCTTCATCCGCATGGAGGCTTGCAGGAGCGCGTTTGGAATCCGTTATTCTTATGGAACCATTATGGTACAGAATTTATTTCACAGCTGACTGCCTTTTCATTTGATATGGAACAAGGGCATTGGGTGGTTGAATAAAATCCCCCACAACTCTCCCCCACAACTATATAGTTGGAAGAAAAACTGTCTATCTATTGATACGGCAGTTTTTTTCATGTCTTAAAAAGAGATATAAAACACAATGGAAAAGAGAAATAAAATATTTTTGAAGAAATAGTGGAGCATAGTGGGGGGATGTGGTATTATGAATTTACGAAAGTAGGGGGCGTCTATATGTTCATGGGAGAATTCCTGCATAGCATTGATACAAAAGGACGAATCATTGTCCCTTCCAAGTTCAGAGAAGAATTAGGGACAAGTTTTGTATTAACGCGTGGACTCGATAAATGTTTATTCGCATACCCTAAGCAAGAATGGGAAATTTTAGAAGGAAAGTTAAAGCAACTCCCACTGACTAAAAAGGATGCCCGGGCTTTTACACGTTTCTTTTTCTCTGGTGCTGTGGAATGCGAAGTGGATAAACAGGGAAGAATAAATATTCCTGCGAATCTTCGGACCTACGCTAATTTGGAGAAGGATTGCAATGTGATTGGTGTTTCCAATCGTGTGGAGCTTTGGGCGAGCGATCATTGGAATACGTATGTGGAAGAATCTGAAGAATCGTTTGCCGAGATTGCTGAGAACCTAATGGATTTTGATATTTAATTAGAACACGCATTATAAGGATAAAAAAGTTGGTGGCTAAAATGTTTGAGCATTACAGTGTTTTAAAAGAAGAAACAATAAAAGGATTAAAAATAAAGCCGGATGGTACTTATGTAGACTGTACGGTTGGAGGCGGCGGTCATTCCTTAGAAATTGCCTCAAGATTGAATGAAAACGGCAGGCTTTTTGCTTTTGATCAAGATATTCAGGCATTAGAAGCTGCCCGGGAACGCTTACGTATACATCAAGAAAAAATTACATTTATACACTCTAATTTTCAAGGGCTGGAAAAAAGTCTGTCAGAGCTCGGGGTGGTACAAGCTGATGGAATTCTTTTTGATTTAGGGGTTTCTTCCCCGCAATTAGATCAGGCAGACAGAGGTTTCAGCTATCATCAGGATGCAAAATTAGATATGCGTATGAACCAATCTCAGGTTCTCACTGCATATCAAGTGGTAAATGAATGGACCTATGAACAATTGGTATCTATCTTTTTTCGATACGGTGAGGAGAAATTTTCCAAAGGGATTGCCCGTAAAATTGAAAAAGCAAGAGAGGAAAAACCGATTGAAACGACCGGAGAGCTGGTAGATATTATTAAAGACGCGATACCTGCACCCGCCAGAAGAAAAGGCGGTCATCCGGCAAAACGTATTTTCCAGGCGATAAGAATCGCTGTAAATGATGAGCTGGAAGTGTTTAACCAGGCACTTCATCAGGCTGCGGAATTGACAGGTGTAAATGGAAGAATTGCAGTCATCACATTCCATTCATTAGAGGATCGTCTTTGTAAGCAGGCTTTTAAAACATGGAGTACAGATAAACCTGTACCCAGGAACCTTCCTATTGTCCCGGAAACACACCAGGCTCCATTTAAATTAATAACCAGAAAACCAATAATAGCTCATACGGATGAGCTGGATGAAAATAGACGATCGCGTTCGGCCAAGCTGCGGATTGTCGAAAAAATAAATGAATGGAATAATGATTTCCGTTATGAAGAAGGGTGGAAAAAGTAATGAGTGAAAATCAGGCTAGAAAGTGGCAAGTAAATCCCCAATATAATCCCCAAGAAGAAACGAAAACGATAGTCAAAAAGGTAAAGAAAACACCTTGGATCAGTAAAGGCGAAAAAGTGATTTATTCGGTTACCAGTGCTGCGATTTTAGTATTTGGAATCGGAATGGTCTCCTACGCTTCTGGGACAGATAGCTTAAATCGGGAAGTACAGCAATTAGAAAACTCCATAAATCAGCAAAAAATCGTAAATGAAAACTTAAATTTTGAGAGAGAGGAACTGTCGCGTCCAGAGAGAATCACAGAGATTGCAGAGAAAAACGGTTTAAAAATCCAAAATTCGGAAGTGAAACAAGCAGAAACAGTTAACAACTAGCAAGGGGTTTCTTGAACATGAAAAAAAATAAGACGGCAAATGTCATGGCTAGCATTTATATGCTAGTTTTCGTTGCTTTATTCCTTGTGCTTGCAGGCAGGTTTATGTATATACAGGCAACGGGTGAAGTTAGCGGCGTTGCATTGGATGAATGGGCAGAAAACCAGCGGACAACCTCCTATAAGATGAATGCAGAGCGTGGGCAAATCATGGATAAGAATGGCATGGTATTAGCTTATGACCGTCCGGCGTATCGGATGTACGCCATCTTAGATGAAGGATACTCAGAAAATTCACCGGAAGCCCTGCACGTTTCAGACACGGAGGAAACAGCGGAAGAATTGGCATCTATTTTAGATGAGGATGAAAGTGAAATAAAAGGGATACTGGATGAAGCGGTAGAGGCGGAGAGATTTCAGGTTGAATTTGGTCAGCTGGGACGTCAGCTGTCTCAACAAGAAAAAGAAGCCATTGAAGAAGCAGAAATTCCAGGTATCTACTTTGACGAAGAGCCGATGCGGTATTATCCAAATGGTATGTTTGCTTCACATATTATTGGTTTTGCCCGCGAAGTGGAAGAAGAAACCGAGGATGGCATTGAACACAGCATCACCGGTGTAACTGGAATGGAAAATGTCATGAATGAGGTCCTTGGAGGAAAGGATGGATTTATTTCCTATCAGCGTGACCGTTTTAACAGCAAACTATTGGATCCTGATGAAATTATTCAAGAGCCGGAGGATGGGGATCAGGTTTATTTAACCATTGATCAAAAAATCCAAACCTTGCTGGAGGATTTAATGACACAGGTAGATGAACAATATAATCCTGTGAAAATGAATGCAATTATTATGGATCCAAAAACGGGTGAGATTATGGCGATGAGTACACGGCCAAGTTTTAACCCAAATAGCCCTGAAAATGTAGAGAACTGGTATAATGATCCGATTTCTTCTCCATTTGAGCCGGGATCAACATTTAAAATATTTACTTGGGCAGCAGCGATTGAAGAAGGTGTCTATAATGGAGAAGATACATTTGAATCGGGAACGTATCAGCCCAATGAAAGAATTGAGGAAATCAGAGATCATAATCAAGGAGAAGGATGGGGGACGATTTCCTACGATGAAGGCTTTATGCGTTCTTCCAACGTAGCAGCTTCTAAATTGCTTTGGGAAGATATTGGCGCAGATGAATTCTATGAATATATCCAGGCGTTCGGTTTTGAAGAAACTACCGGAATTGACCTTCCTGATGAATCTGTCGGCCGGATACAATATAATTGGCCATCAGAGAAGTTAAGAACGGCTTTTGGTCAAGGGACAACTGTTACCCCGATACAGCAGATGAGAGCTGCTTCAGCCATCGCAAATGACGGACAAATGGTAAAGCCGTATGTAGTGGATAAAATTGTTGATTCTACGACAAACAATGTACTGGAAGAAACCGAAGCAGAATACACCGGTCAGCCAATTTCACCGGAAACTGCGGAAGAAATGAAAGAATTGCTTGCTTCTGTAGTGAATGATGAGGATGGAACCGGCGCCCCATATAAATTAGATGATTATGTGGTTGGAGGCAAAACTGGAACCGCACAAATGCCGGACCCTGAAGGCGGCGGCTATTTAACTGGAAAAGAAAATCATGTGTTTTCCTTTTTAGGGATGGCTCCAATGGATGATCCTCAGTTAATGGTTTATGTATCTATTCAGCAGCCGGAATTGGAGGATACAGAATCAGGTTCCGCCCCGCTTGCGTTTATCTTTAATAATGTAGTTGAAAATAGTCTTCATTATTTAGATGTAGAGCCCGAAGAAGATGAATCTAACAAGATTCAAGAGGTGGAATTCCCTGAAGTAGCAGAGCACTCTGCAGAAAGTGTTCAGTCTGAATTAGAGGAACAAGGAGTCCAGCCAATTCTGATTGGCGAGGGAGAAACCATTGTTGCCAGTAATGTGGAAGCAGGAGAGAGAATACTGCCAAATGAAAAAGTTCTGTTGCTTACAGATGAACCAACAATGCCTGATATAACAGGATGGTCGTTAAGAGAAGTGATGAGCTTTGCTGATCTGCTGAATCTGCAGACAGAAAGATTCGGTAATGGTTATGTCACTTCACAGGGTATCGAAGTTGGAAAACCGATTCAGGAAGGTGACTATTTAGGTTTTGAATTAGAAGTTCCTTCCGGAGAATCATCTGATGAAAATGATGATGATAATGCAGGTGAAGAGGAAACAGAAGAAGGAAATAACAACGACGAAGCAGGGAACGAAGAAACTGAAGAGGAATAGAGAGAAGGCTTGCTGAAAAAAGGATTACTTTTTCAGCAAGCCTTTTTTTACGACAGTCATACTATAAGCCTAAGTTTAGGAGAATCTGTTCTCAATAGAAATACATGAGGGACAAGTAGAAAAGATAGCTTGTTCTATTCCATTTTTTACATTCATATAGTGGATACAAAGCAGGTTGAAAGGAGTTCTTTCATGAAACGCGCATCCACCATTATCATAAAAAAACGAATGATTACTGTTTTTTTATTTGCGATTTTAATTTTTCTGGTTATTATTGCAAGATTAGCCTATGTTCAACTGGTATTAAGTGATGATTTATCTGACAGTGCCAATGATTTATGGACAAGAGATATCACTTTTGCTGCAGAAAGAGGGTATATCCTTGATTCGGAGGGAGAAATCCTTGCAGAGAATGTAACTGCTCCTACGGTATTACTGATGCCGCGGCAAATTAAAGAACCAGAAAATACAGCGAAGCTTCTGGGGGAGGTCCTTGACGTGCCAGAGGACAGAATGCTGGAATTAGTTACACAGAATTCATCCAGTGTGATGGTGCGCCCTGAAGGTATTAAAATAAATAATGAGCAGGAACAGGCGATTCGAGAACTGGATTTGGATGGTGTTTATTTAGCGAAGGATTCCAAGCGTCACTATCCAAATAACAGTGCTTTATCACATGTGCTCGGATTTACAGGGATTGATAATCAGGGGTTAATGGGACTTGAATTGTACTATGATGATAAATTAAAAGGAGAAAATGGGAGGCTGTCATTTTATTCCGATGCCAAAGGTGGAAGATTAGAGCAGCTGGCAGACGAATATACATCTCCAAAAGATGGTTTGAATTTAAAAACAACGATTAATAACAAAGTAACCACCATTATGGAAAGAGAGTTAGACCAGATTGTAGCGGAATATAATCCGGATGGGGCGATGGCCATTGCAGTTGACCCTAAAACAGGCGGTGTGCTGGGGATGTCCAGCCGTCCCAATTTTGATCCGGAAAATTATCAGGACGTGGATGCATCTATATTTGGCAGGAATTTGCCTATTTGGAGCACCTATGAGCCAGGGTCAACCTTTAAAATCATTACGTTAGCTGCTGCTTTAGAAGAGGGAGTCGTTGATTTAGAAAAAGATCGTTTCTACGATGATGGCGATATTAAAGTCGGCGGAGCAACGATTCATTGCTGGAAACGCGGTGGGCATGGAGATCAGTCGTATCTTGAGGTTGTTCAGAATTCCTGTAACCCGGGATTTGTTAATTTAGGACAAATGCTTGGTACGGAAAAGCTTTTTTCTTATATTGATGCTTTTGGTTTTGGGAGGAAGACAGGGATTGATTTGCAGGGAGAAGGAAACGGAATCCTATTTAAACCAGAAAATGTCGGTCCTGTGGAGCTGGCAACCACATCCTTTGGACAGGGTGTTTCGGTAACGCCGATTCAGCAGGTGATGGCTGTTGCAGCAACGGTAAACGGCGGTTATTTATACGAACCGATGATTGCGAAAGAATGGGTGGACCCTGTGACCGGAGAAGCGGTTGAAACCTATGAGCCGCAGTTAAAGGAACAGGTTATCTCCCAGGAGACCTCCGAAACGATTCGAGAAACCTTAGAGACAGTAGTTGCTCAGGGAACAGGAAGACCTGCTTATGTCGATGGATATCGTGTCGGCGGGAAAACGGGGACCGCTCAAAAGGTAGGACCGAACGGCGGCTATTTAGAAAATAACTATATTGTATCCTTTATTGGCTTTGCACCGGCGGACGATCCGGAAATTGTTGTTTATCTTGCTGTCGATAATCCAAAGGATACGATTCAATTCGGCGGTGTTGTTGCTGCGCCAGTTGTCGGAACGATTATTGGTGACAGCCTGCGGGCGATGAATGTAGAACCGCGGACAGATGGATTAGAAAAAGAATATGCCTGGCCGGATCAGCCTAAAATTGAAGTACCGGATTTTATAGGTGAAAGTACAGATAAACTGGCGGAATATCCGTTAGATCTTTCCATTGAAGTAAACGGTGAAGGGGATGAAATCATTGATCAATCCCCAAGTGCGGGAACAATGCTGGAATCTGGAAGTACGATTCGATTAATATTAGGTCATAAAAATAATCGTTAAATCGTTAAAAATTTGCTATAATAGATTCTGTTGTAAGAGGATGTTTAACAAGTCCAGCAAAAATGTGAACAGAACATTCATGACAACCCTCTTAAACGATAGTTTTTTCGAGAATACATTAAAAGGAAAAGAACAGAAATAGGGTGTAAAAAATGAGACTAAAAGAATTATTGGATGGAATCGAATTCTATCAAACATCAGAATCTATTAAAGATATAAATATTGTCAATGTAGAAATGGACTCCAGAAAAGTAGAGCCGGGGAGCTTATTTGTCTGTATTGAAGGCTATACTGTGGACGGTCATAATTTTCTGCAGCAAGCGATAGACAAAGGTGCTGCGGCTGCAGTTATTTCCAGGGACGTAAACGTCAGCGGTGATATTCCACTTATCCGGGTCAGAGACACGGGACGTGCCTTGGCGATGCTGTCAGCCGCATACTATGATTATCCAACAACGAAATTTCCGCTGATTGGGGTTACCGGCACAAATGGTAAAACAACCACGACCTATTTATTAGATACTATTTTTGAAAAACAGGGTAAGAAATCGGGTGTCATTGGCAGCATCCAAGTGAAAATTGGCGATGAAACATTTCCAGTAAATAATACGACACCTGATGCATTAGAGTTAAATCGCATCTTTCATCAAATGCAAAAAAAAGAAACAGACCAGGTTATTATGGAGGTTTCTTCGCATGCTTTAGACATGGGAAGAGTTTTTGGCTGTGATTATGACATTGGTATTTTTACAAATCTGTCGCAGGATCATCTCGATTATCATAAAGATATGGATGATTATTTGCGGGCGAAGAGTCTTCTCTTTGCCGGTTTAGGGAATGACTATCATCAAGGGAAGAAAAAATATGCAATTATCAACGAGGATGATGCTTCAAGCGACTTATTAAAACGAAGTACAGCGCAGCAGGTATTAACTTACAGCTGCAAGCAGGATGCGGATATAATGGCAAAAAATATTATGCTTTCTCCTGCCGGTGTGGCATTTAACCTTGTGACTCCAATAGGCACAGTCCATATTAAAACTGGTTTAATCGGCATGTTCAATGTGTATAATATGCTTGCGGCGAGCGGCGCTGCTATCGCATCGAAGGTGGATTTAGATGTGATTAAAGAAGCCCTGGAGAATACAAAAGGGGTAGATGGCCGGTTTGAACCAATTAATGAAGGTCAAGATTTTTCTGTCATTGTTGATTTTGCGCATACACCGGATTCATTAGAAAATGTGCTTCAAACGAGCAAGGAATTTGCAGAGCGTAAAGTGTATGTAGTTGTGGGCTGCGGTGGGGACCGCGACCGTACTAAACGGCCGTTAATGGCGGATGTTGCTGTTAAGTATGCAGACCATGCGCTGTTCACATCCGATAATCCGCGTACAGAAGACCCGGTGCAAATCCTTGATGATATGACAAGTCATTTAACGGAAGAGGAAGCAACCTTTGAAGTAATTGTGGACCGGACAGAAGCCATTAAGCATGCGGTGAAGCTTGCTCAAAAGGATGATATTATTTTGATTGCGGGCAAGGGACATGAAACCTATCAAATCATCGGCAAGAAAAAATTTGATTTCGACGATCGTCAAATTGCCCGGGAAGCAATTAAAGAGAAAGGGGAGTAAAAGATGTTATTTACTGCATCACAATTAATGAAATTATTCCCCCGGCATCAAGGGAACGTCTCCGCTGATTTAGAAATTCATGAAGTAGTCCATGATAGCCGGGTGAATACAAACCACGGGCTCTATGTACCAATTGCTGGTGAACGGTTTGATGGACATCAATTTATTGGCGGAGCAGTGGAGAACGGGGCAGCAGCAGCCTTTTGGCAGAAAGAAAAGCCGCTTCCGTCAAATCTTCCTGACTCTCTGCTGATATTATTTGTAGAGGACACTGTAAAAGCATTACAGGAGCTGGCTGTTGCGTATCGGAAGGACGTCAACCCGACTGTTATTGGGATTACCGGATCAAATGGGAAAACAACGACGAAGGACCTGACTAATGCTGTCATGCAGACAACGTTTAAAACCCATGCTACAAAGGGGAATTTCAATAATCATATCGGGCTCCCATTGACGATTTTATCGATGGACCGGAAAACAGAAGTGCTGATTCTTGAAATGGGGATGAACCATTTTGGAGAAATCGAGATGTTGAGTAAGATCGGGGAGCCGAATCAGGCGATTATTACCAATATTGATGGGCAGCATATTGAAAATTTAGGCTCTAAAGAAGGAATAGCCAAAGCCAAATTAGAAATTGTGTCGGGTATCAAGCCAGAGGGTACATTGGTTATTGATGGGGACGAACCGCTGTTAACAGATGCAGCTGTGCCTGTAGCTAAAACACGGGTCGGCTTCAGTGAAGACAATGATGTAGTGGTTCGCAATATCACCGTAGAGGAAGAAACGACAACCTTTGATGCAGGAGAGAAAACTTACCAGATCCCGCTCTTAGGAAAGCATCACGCAAAAAATGCCGCTTATGTTATTCAACTGGCATCCGGGATGGGAATAGCTCCTGAAACAATCCAGAAAGCGTTCGGACAATTAGAAATGACGAAAATGCGCTTTGAAAAGCATACAGGCAAAAATGGTATTACGATTATTAATGATGCTTATAATGCTTCTCCTGCATCTATGAAAGCATCGATTCAAGTAGTCGAAGAAATGAAAGGCTATCAGCATAAAATACTTGTATTAGGTGATATTTTAGAGCTTGGTGATTATGCAGAAGAATTTCATCGCGGAATTGCAGATGTTATTCATTCTGATATTACAGCAGTGTATACGTATGGTAATCATTCGCATTACATACATGACGAATTAAAAAAGAAAGGTACGGAGCTGATTGCTGTCCACTTGCAGGATAAGCAGGAGCTGGTGAATCAGATTGAACAATATCTGAAACCGGAAAACCTTATTTTGCTGAAAGCATCAAGAGGAATGAAATTTGAAACATTTTTAGAACAATTACGTTAAGGCATCTTATAGGTATTGTTTACATCATCAGGAAACAGAATCAGTGCGGTGGATTTGAGGATTAGAGAAGTTTCAGCAAATGCTCATAAGAATTGCACTGATTCTGGCATGCTTTGTTAACAATTCTATAAATGGTTACAAATGAGGTGGAGAGAAAATGAATATTACAGGTTTATTAATTACAATCGCAGTAGCGTTTCTTATAACAGTTCTTCTATCTCCAATTTTTATCCCTTTTTTAAGACGATTAAAGTTTGGACAGAGTATTAGAGAAGAAGGCCCTGAGTCTCATCAGAAGAAATCAGGAACACCGACAATGGGCGGAGTTATGATTGTATTCAGTATTGTGATTACATCCCTGATTATGGGAATGAGAATGGACACAGGGATCGGCTATGAGCTGTGGCTGTTACTTTTTGTGTTATTTGGCTATGGCTTACTAGGGTTTTTAGATGATTATATTAAAGTAGTAATGAAACGAAATCTAGGCTTAACTTCAAAGCAGAAGCTATTTGGACAAATTATTATTGCACTTGTATTTTATTTTGTTTTGCGCGGGCAGGAAGACTTCTCGTCAGCAATTGCCATTCCGGGAACAACGGTTGAATTTGATATTGGCTGGTTCTATGCAATTCTTATTATTGTAATGCTTGTAGGAGCCTCCAATGCTGTTAATTTAACGGATGGCTTAGATGGTTTATTAGCTGGTACTGCAGCGATTGCTTTCGGTGCTTTTGCCATTATTGCCTGGTATGGCGTGCCAAATGATATGGTAACCGTCTTTGCTTTAGCAGTTGTCGGCGCTCTGTTAGGATTTTTAGTGTTTAACGCGCACCCTGCCAAGGTGTTCATGGGAGATACAGGATCATTGGCGTTAGGGGGAGCAATTGCTGCCATTGCGATACTTCTGAAGCTGGAGATTTTATTAGTAATTATCGGCGGTGTGTTTGTTATTGAAACCTTATCTGTTATTATTCAGGTTATTTCCTTTAAAACGACAGGAAAACGTATTTTCAAAATGAGCCCGCTGCATCACCACTATGAGCTGGTAGGATGGTCAGAATGGAGAGTCGTTACCACATTCTGGTCTGTCGGCCTGCTATTTGCGATTCTTGCTATTTATATTGAGGTGGGTATCTAATGAACACATGGAAACAATTTCCCGAAAAAGTGCTTGTCTTAGGATTGGCCCGAAGCGGTACAGCTGCTGCGAATGTTTTGTTGGAGAGCGGCAAGGATGTAACGGTGAATGATGCGGCAGCATCCTATGAAGATGTACCTGTTTTGGCGCTTCAGGAAAAAGGAGCCCGTCTTGTGCTCGGCTCTCATCCGCTAAGTGTTTTAGAAGGGATAGAGATGGTTGTTAAAAACCCGGGTATCCGTTATGATCATCCGGTTGTTGCAGAAGCACAGAAACGCAGTATTCCGGTAATTACAGAGGTGGAATTGGTAGCTTATATAACCGAACAGCCGATTATCGGAATTACTGGTTCCAATGGAAAAACAACCACAACAACGTTAGTTACGGAAATGCTGGAAAAAAGTGATTGTAAGGTAAAGCTTGCCGGGAACATTGGAATTGCTGCAACGGAAGTGGCCCAAACGATGCAAGCAGATGAAAAGGTGGTAATGGAACTATCCTCCTTTCAGCTGCAGGGAATAAATACATTTCGTCCATCGACAGCAGTCCTTTTAAACATTTATGAAGCGCATTTGGATTATCACGGCGATTTAGAAAGCTATGTCAGAGCTAAATGTAATATATTTAAAAACCAGCATGCCGATGATTATCTGGTATATAATGCTGATGATCCGACACTTGAAGAAAAAGTGAAGGGTACAAAAGCAAAAAATATAGCCTTTTCGGCAACAAAAAATCTGTATCATACAGGCGCTTGGGCAGATGATACGCATGTATACTTTTTCGATGAAGCAATTATTCCTTTAGAGGATATTGTCTTGGTCGGGAAGCATAACTTAGAGAATATCCTGGCAGCTGTTGCAGCAGCAAAATTAAATGGAGCAACTAATGAAGGCATACAGCATGTCTTAAAAACTTTTTCCGGTGTCAAGCATCGTTTAGAGTTTGTCGGGCTGCTGCATGGCCGCTATGTTTACAATGATTCGAAAGCAACAAATATCCTAGCTACGCAAAAAGCATTAGATTCCTTTAAAAAGGATATTGTCCTTCTTGCAGGCGGCTTAGATCGCGGGAATGAATTTGATGAGCTGATTCCACATTTGCATCATGTTAAAGCAATGGTTGTATTTGGAGAGACGGCACCGAAACTAGAGCGAGTTGGAAAAGAAGCCGGTATCCAGGTGATTGAGCACGCAGCCGGCGTAGATGATGCAGCTAAAACCGGTTTTTCATTAGCAGATGAAGGTGATATCCTATTGCTTTCTCCCGCATGTGCGAGCTGGGATCAGTACAAAACATTTGAAGAAAGAGGAGACATATTTGTTCAAGCAGTTCATACAATGAAGTAAGGGGCTTGAACAAATACTAATCCTAAACAGCAAACCATATTCGGACAAGCCGAGAATGATACAGCATATTTAAAATGCCCCTATTTCCAAAGTTTATCTCATGGAAAGAAGGGGTATTTTTGTCTAAGTTCATTCAAAATCAAAATAAAGTAGACAGAGTATTATTTGGAATAATCATTCTCCTTTTATGTATCGGTATGCTGATGGTTTACAGCTCATCCTATATTTGGTCGGAGTATAAGTTCAATGATGCATTTTATTACTTAAAAAGACAGCTTTTATTTGCCGGCATCGGGTTTATCGGAATGGTTGTTATCTCTTACTTTCCTTATTATATATGGAAAAAGTATGCAAAGATTTTATTATTTTCTTGCTTTGTTCTGCTTCTCCTTGTGCTTATTCCGGGAATCGGCATGGTGCGCGGAGGAGCACAGAGCTGGATTGGCATCGGTGCATTCAGTATTCAGCCCTCTGAATTTATGAAGCTGGGTTTAATTATTTTTCTGGCATCTATATTATCTGATCATCAAAAATATATTACCTCGTTTAAAAAAGGGTTTTTCCCGTGCCTTCTATTGATTTTTACGGCATTTGGTCTGATTATGCTTCAGCCAGATTTAGGAACTGGAATGGTGCTGGTCTTAACATGCATGATTCTGCTTTTTGTGGCAGGTGCAAAGCTTTCTCATTTTTTTGGACTGGCCGGCATTGGAATTATTGGGTTTATCGGATTGATTGCTTCTGCACCTTACCGGATTAATCGGATTCTGGCTTTCTTAAACCCATGGGAGGATCCGCTAGGACATGGATTTCAAATTATTCAATCTCTTTATGCTATCGGTCCCGGGGGACTGATGGGACTGGGGCTGGGCAACAGCCTGCAAAAATATTTTTATCTGCCGGAGCCGCAGACAGATTTTATTTTTTCAATCATTGGTGAGGAATTAGGTTTAATTGGAGGTTGTACAACTATTTTATTGTTTTTTCTGCTATTATGGAGAGGGATTAAAATTGCTATTGAAGCTCCGGATTTATTTAGCAGGCTGTTAGCGCTGGGAATCGCAAGTATGTTAGCATTACAGGCGATGATTAATATTAGTGTAGTCATCGGATTGATTCCGGTAACGGGAATTACCCTGCCTTTTCTCAGCTACGGCGGTTCATCACTAACGTTAACACTTTGTGCGGCCGGGATTCTTCTAAGTATCAGCAGGCACGCCAAAAGTATGGAAAAAAGTACGAAGCCGATTATTTAAAATAGCAGCGAAGAACATTTATATAAAACGTAAATCCCGTCCATGGAAGAAGTAAGAAAACTTCTGCGGACGGGTTATCCGTGATAAAAAAGAAAAAACTTCAGAAACAATAGAAGTCAATGACGTGTAGCACCATAATTTATGATATAATTTTTGTAAATACTAGGGAGTAAACTGATACAGTTATATTCCCTGAAAATAATGGATAAAGGAAGAAATGGAGATGAGTGATAAAAATATCGTTTCGATTGAGGATCGAATTCCAAAATTGAAGCAAGCTAGGAAGAAAAAAGCAAACAGACGATTAATATTTTATCTATCTATATTTTTCTTTCTCATTGCTATCATTGTTTACTTGCAATCTCCATGGAGTGAAATACGCACGATTGAAGTAAACGGCAATGTATTCTTAACGGATGAGTATATAATAGATGAGTCAGGGGTAACAGAAGGAACAAATATCTGGTCCATGAATGGATCATCTGTTGCAGCCGGGATGGAAGAAAATCCCGTCATTGAACATGCATCTATTAATCGGAGTTTTCCCAGCACCGTTGTGATTGAGGTAGAAGAACAGCCTGTCCTTGGCTATGTTCAGGACGAAAGGGAATTTTACCCGGTTCTTGCAGACGGTCAAGTCATCCAGCAAAATGCACAAAACTCTATCAGCAATGCTCCATTAATAACAGGCTTTAATGAAGCGCAATTAACAGAATTGGCAACAGCCATGGATAATGTTCGCCCAAGTATTTTTAATATGATTTCTGAGATTGAACGAAAAGATTCAGATGAAGAAGAGGATACGCTGCAGGTTAGATTGTATATGAGTGATGGGTTTCTGGTAGAAGGCATTGCAGATCAAATGTTGGACAGATTGGATTACTATCCTTCTATTGTGTCACAGCTTGACGAAGAGGATAGTGGTATCATTCATATAGGTGTCGGCATTTATTTCGAATCTTTTCAAAAAGATGAAATGGAAGAAGTAGATATCGAAGATGAAATTGAAGAACTCAATGAGGAAATTAATGAAGAAAATGAAGAAACAGGAAATGAATAATTTGCAGAATGAAGTCATATATCATCCTTTTTAAACGAATGGTATAATGTCGATTTTTATAGAAATAGATTACTTGAAAAAAATAAGCATAAAATATGTTTATTTTTTATTCATTTTCTTTTAGAATTAAAGACTATACAAAGGATAACGTGGCAGTAAAAATATCGTCAGCATATTTTTACGGGGAGGTGCTCTTTTTTGAACAACAGTGAGATATTAGTTAGTCTTGACATTGGGACAAACACGATAAAAGTAATTATTGGAGAAGTACAACAAGACTCTTTAAATATTATTGGAGTAGGTACTGCAGCGTCAAACGGAATGAAGAAGGGTGCTATAATTGATATTGATCAGACTGTTCATTCTATCAGGAATGCAGTAGAACAAGCAGAACGAATGGTAGGGATGGAAATTCACCGCGTAGTAGTGGGGATAAACGGATCCCATATCCAGCTTCAGCCTTGTCATGGCGTTGTCGCTGTACAAAGTGAGAATCGGGAAATAAATGATGAAGATGTAACGAGAGTAATTGACGGAGCTCAAGTGATTTCTATTCCGCCGGAGCGGGAAATCATCGATGTGATTCCGAAGCAATTTATTGTGGATGGATTAGATGAAATTACGGATCCGAGAGGGATGATTGGTGTCCGTCTGGAGATGGAAGGAACGATTATCACCTGCTCAAAAACGATTTTGCATAATATCTTAAAATGTGTGGAACGGGCTAATTTGGAAGTATCTGATATTTGTCTTCAGCCGCTTGCTGCCGGAACAGTTGCTTTATCAAAGGATGAGATGAATATGGGCTCTGCCCTGATTGATATCGGAGGAGGCTGTACAACGGTATCTGTATTTGAAAATGATCATTTGGCTGCGACAAGTGTTATTAATTTAGGCGGAGACAATATAACGAAAGATTTATCCGTCGGCCTGCGTATTTCTACAGAAGAAGCAGAGCAGATCAAACTAAATTATGGCTATGCATTTTACAACGATGCTTCTGAAGATGAGACATTTGAAGTCACAACAATCGGAAGCAATCAAAAACAGGTATTTAATCAACTTCAATTAGCTGATATGATAGAAGCTAGATTAGAAGAAATATACACTTATATTGATAGGGAAATTCGGAAAATGGGCTTTCAGGAGCTGCCTGGCGGTTTCGTATTGACAGGAGGCACCACGGCTATGCCGGGGAGCTTGGAATTAGCGCAAGACTTGTTTTATTCTCATGTACGTGTAGCTGTCCCGGATTATATTGGTGTCAGGGAAGCACAGTTTACTTCAGGTGTCGGTATTTTACAATTTGCTTATCGTAATGCGAAAATACAAGGGAAAGAATTATATCCTGCTGTAGCAATAGATGGGGAAGCGGAGCAGCAGCCAGTGAAGCAATCCAGACCTGCAGGCGAGAAGAAAAAGAAACAAGGCAAGAAAAAAGAATCAGGATTTGCTAACCTATTCAAATATTTCTTTGATTAATTTCTTTTAACAGAAGTTGAAACGAGGAATTGTTCGTAATTAGTAGACTAGGAGGAAACCATAATATGTTAGATTTTGATACAAACATGGAAGAATTAGCAACGATAAAAGTTATTGGAGTTGGCGGCGGCGGTAACAATGCTGTTAACCGTATGATTGAGCATGGCGTAGAAGGTGTCGAATTTATCGCAGTAAACACAGATTCTCAAGCTTTAAATCTTTCGATGGCTGAATCCAAGATACAAATCGGCGGGAAATTAACCCGTGGTCTTGGAGCCGGCGCTAACCCGGAAGTAGGGAAAAAAGCAGCAGAAGAAAGTAAAGAGCAGTTAGAAGAAGTGTTAAAAGGTGCTGATATGGTTTTTGTTACTGCTGGAATGGGCGGCGGTACAGGAACTGGAGCAGCTCCGGTCATTGCACAGGTAGCTAAAGATTTAGGAGCGCTGACAGTTGGTGTTGTTACTCGTCCGTTTTCTTTTGAAGGCAGAAGAAGATCAACACAGGCGATTTCCGGTATCGATACGCTGAAAGGAAGCGTGGATACACTAATTGTTATTCCAAACGATCGACTGCTTGAAATTGTAGATAAAAATACACCGATGCTGGAAGCCTTCCGTGAAGCGGATAATGTGCTTCGTCAAGGTGTACAAGGCATATCCGATTTAATTGCGAAGCCAGGTCTTATTAACGTTGACTTCGCTGACGTGAAAACGATTATGTATGATAAAGGTTCTGCTTTAATGGGTATTGGTATCGCAACTGGCGAAACAAGAGCAACAGAAGCTGCTAAAAAAGCAATTTCTTCCCCGCTGCTGGAGACTTCTATCGATGGAGCGCATGGTATTTTAATGAATATCACAGGCGGTACAAACCTGAGCTTGTATGAAGTGCAGGAAGCAGCTGACTTAGTTACTTCTGCAGCGGACCAAGAAGTAAATGTTATCTTTGGTTCTGTAATTAATGAGAACCTTAATGATGAAATTGTTGTAACTGTCATTGCTACCGGTTTTGATGAAAATGCTCAGCCAAAAGCAGATACGCGTCAAAAACAACAGCGTCCAAATATAGGACAAACCCAGCAGGCTGCTACACAGCAAACAAATGAATCAACTCCTGTCAGGGAAAGAGAAACATCCAATCCATCACCTTCTAAGCCTCGTCCCGAGGAAGATGAGTTAGATATCCCGACTTTCTTGAGAAACCGTAATCGTAATCGATAAAACGAAAAAATACTGTGCTAAGAGAACTCTTTTAGCACAGTATTTTTTTGTTTGAAAATAAGAAAAAAGCATATAAAGACTCGGAGGCAGCTGCAGCGGACATCTGCTCGGCGAGAATACCAGTATTTTAAAGACCAAGTGTTTATCTTACAGGAAAGAAAGTAAAGTTTCCTTGCCCCTCTTTTTTATCAAAAAAAGGAGAGAAAACTCCCTCTTCAAGCGCGTAGAGGTAAGGGGGAGATGAATCTCCTATGCACAAAAGATTGCTTTGGAGTGTCTCAACTGTTCAATATTGAATCGAACAAACGTTCCGAAATCATTCTTCTTCTGATATAATAGACAGGAGGAGGTAAGAAGCCATGAAAGTAAAAAAAGCATTTCGTTTTCGTATCTATCCTAACAAAAAACAAATCACCTTCATTCATAAGACAATCGGCTGCTCCCGCTTTGTCTACAACTATTTTACAGGAAAACAAAAAGAAAAAGACCACTATTGGCATACGGTGAATGAAATGGTACAAAACGGACAGCTTCTTCAAAATAATTGGAAGGGCGAATTTTTCAATAAAAATAAAGCAATCAAAGCGGTTCCAGAATTGAAGAAAAACTATCCCTTCCTCAAAGAAGTCGATAGCATTGCCCTTCAAAAAGCGGTGGAAAATGTGAATGATTCCTATACGCGCTATTATAAGAAGCAGAATAAGGCACCTCGTTTTAAATCAAAAAAGAATTCTGTTCAATCGTATACCACGAAACATGTCAATGGAAATATTGCTGTGTTGGATAAACATATCAAACTGCCTAAGCTCGGATTGGTTCGTTTTGCCAAAAGTCGGGAAGTGGAAGGACGTATTATCAATGCAACGATCCGACACAATCCTTCAGGCAAGTACTTTGTTTCGATTGTAGCGGAAACGGAAGTTGAATACGATGAAAAGACAGGTTCCTCTGTAGGCATTGATGTCGGATTAACGGATTTTGCAACCCTTTCTGATGGAACAGTGTATGAAAATCCAAGGTTCTTCCAGACATTAGAAGAAAAATTGGCAAAAGCGCAAGTGATTCTGTCCAGAAGACAAACAGACTCAGCAAATTGGCAGAAACAAAAACGAAAAGTAGCTCGGCTTCACGAAAAAATTGCTAAT
>NZ_JBHSFT010000047.1:0-157827 GCF_042654105.1 Oceanobacillus aidingensis
TCTTATGGAATTAAAAATTTTGAACGAATGAGAAAGAAAATTCTATGGCAACAAGAGGTCAAGCTTGTGCTGAAGCAAGCTTATAAATAAAGAGGTGGAGGAATGTTTTTCCACCACAACATTTGACATAGAACCTTTTTAAAATGGATTGGTCGCCCATTGTGCAGATTGCTTAATAAAAATACGCTGATTTAATTTTAATTGAGCTGTGATATATTCGGCGATATCTTCCGGCTGCATAAACTTATCTTCGTTCTTTTCTTCTAATTCATCGCCAAAAGCTAGCTCAGTTGCGACTAAGCTGGGGTTCATGGTAAATACACGGATGTTTTCTCTGCGTACCTCCTGCATCAATGCTTCTGACATGCCCTGAATAGCAAATTTAGATGCGCTGTAGGCAGTTGAGCCTGCGGTTGCTTTTAATCCATTGCTGGAAGAAATGTTGATAATGTCTCCTTTTTGCTTGCTGACAAGATGCGGCAGCACTTCCTTCAGCATATGATATGTTCCAAAAACATTCACTTCAAAAATATGCTTCCATACTTCCTCATCCATATCCTGAAAATTACCGTAATCGCTTATTGCTGCATTATTAATCAAAATATCTGCTTTGCCTAATTGCTGTTCTAGCGTCTGAACCGCAGATTTGACTTGGTCATGCTTCGAAATATCCGCACTGCAGGTGACAACAGAAATACCTTCATTTTCTAATCCCTTTTGGACATTCTCCAGCTTTTCCTGGTTTCTGGCAATTAAACCTAGATGAACGCCTTCTTTTGCTAATTGGCGCGCAGTCGCTTTGCCAATTCCGCTGCTTCCGCCAGTTATATAAGCAATTTTTCCCCTGATATCTTGACTCATTTCCAAAACTCCCTTCTTTATCCCAATTCTCATCCTAGTATAGATGAGAGTTTGCTGAACAACAAAAAAGATGCTCTCTCCTTCATTTGTTAATCAAAAATATAGTATGAAATAGCGTCAATATGGAAATCCTAACAGTATTATTGTAATTTGGAGGGAAGCAGTATGAAGAGACGAATCTTATGCATGATTGGATTACTTATTGGAACGATATTTTTTAACTATTCAACTGTTTTAGCGAATGAAGAGAACAAAGAAGAAACAAAGTTAGCTGAGGATGCGTTATCCAGTGTTTTAATCGAACAAAACACAGGCACTGTATTATTTGATAAAGATGCGCATGAACAATTACCGCCAGCCAGTATGACTAAAATAATGACCTTGCTTCTTATTATGGAAGCTTTAGAAAAAGAGGAAATCTCCAAAGAAGACATTGTTGTCGTCAGTGAATATGCTGCTTCAATGGGAGGGTCACAGGTATTTTTGGAGGCAGGGGAAGAAATGTCAGTTGATGATCTGATAAAAGGAATCGCGATTGCTTCCGGAAATGATGCCAGTGTTGCCATGGCAGAGAAGATTGCTGGAACAGAAGAGGAATTTGTCCGGGCGATGAATAAAAAAGCGGAAGAACTTGCGTTAGAGAATACTCATTTTGCGAATACAACCGGGCTGCCGGCAGCCGATCATTATAGCAGCGCCTATGATATGGCAGTGATGACGAGAGAATTATTACACTTTGAAGATATCACAAATTATACATCCATTTACGAAGATTATTTACGACAGGGGGAGGAAAATGAGTTTTGGCTGGTAAATACAAATAAGCTGATTCGTTCATACCCGGGGGCAGATGGCATGAAGACGGGTTATACAAATGAAGCAAAGTATTGTCTTACAGCTACAGCCAAACGCGATGATATGCGGGTTATCGCTGTAGTTATGGGAGCAGAAACGCCTAAAGAACGTAACAAAATGATATCCGGATTAATGGATTATGGATTCCAAAGCTACCAAACAGAACAGCTTTTTGCCAAAGAAGAAACTGTGATGGAGCTGAACAAAATAAAAGCAGACCCGCATCATTTTGATATTGTTACTGAACAGAGTGTGCATACCCTGCAGAAAAAAGGGCAGGAAGAAGCAGCTGTCACAACAGAAGTTTCCATTCAGGATAATTGGGAATTCCCAGTTAAAAAAGGCACCGTGGTTGGAGAGCTCACCGTCAAAGAAAATGATGAGCCTGTATTCGCTACCCCGCTTATTGTGAACGAGGATATCAGCGAAGCGTCTGTTTTAGAATTAGCAAAACGTACCATGCAAAAAATGGTGAAAGCAGCCGATTAACACGGATTTCCACTTCTTTTGTCGAGTAGCAGGAAATAGTCATTTGTTTAGAGAATACACTAACTAAGGACGTTCCGAAAGTCTGTAAAAAGAGCTTGAGAAAGAAATTTCCTGTTCTCTTTCCCGGACTTTCTGAACATGTATTTTAAGCAAAAACACAACTATTTCACAACAAAGAGGAGGAGCATTTGCACATGGGATTACAAACAACATTTGAAGTAAGAGGCGATGTGCTGATTGTACGTATGGAAGGTGAGCTGGATCATCATGAGGCAGAAGGATTGAGAGATACGTGGAAGGATTGGATTTATATGCATTCCATTAAACATATCATCTTGAATCTAAACGGAGTTAGTTTCATGGACAGTTCTGGGCTGGGGGTTGTTTTAGGACGTTATAAAGAAATTGTTCAATTGGGAGGAGAGATGGTTCTTTGTTCTGTGTCTCCTTCACTGCATCGTCTATTTGATATGTCAGGCTTTTACAAAATTATACGTTTAGAAGAAAATGAAGAACGCGCACTTCAAGGCTTGGGGGTGACATCATGAGAAATGAAATGTCTTTTTCTTTTTCAAGTATCAGTGAAAATGAGGCTTTTGCCAGAGTTGCTGTCGCATCTTTTATCACACAGCTGGACCCGACAATGGAGGAATTAACAGAAATTAAAACCGTTGTTTCGGAAGCAGTGACAAATGCCATCATTCATGGCTATGGAAGCGAACCGCATCATAAGGTATATATTGACTGCGTTCTATACGATGGAGAAATAGAGCTGACCATCCGTGATGAGGGACAAGGTATTTTAAACATTGATGAAGCAAGGGAACCTTTATATACATCAAAGCCAGAAATGGAACGATCCGGCATGGGTTTTACGATTATTGAAAATTTCATGGATACCGTGGAAGTCATTTCTGCTCCTGAAAAAGGGACTTCCGTTTATATGAAAAAGCAATTATCCAAATCAAAAACGGTATATAATTAAGGTCTCTGTCGTGAATATTCATAAAACGGAGGAAAGAGAGCAGCTTTCCAATGAGCAGGTAAAGAAAATGATCCGGTTAAGCCAATCCGGTGATAACGAAGCAAGAGAAGAGCTGATCCGCCGAAATGTCCGGCTTGTCTGGTCTGTTGTGCAGCGATTTGTTAATCGGGGATATGATCCAGATGACTTATTTCAAATTGGGAGCATTGGGCTGATCAAAGCAGTGGATAAATTTGATTTATCCTATAATGTTAAATTTTCTACCTATGCCGTTCCCATGATTATTGGAGAGATACAACGTTTTATTCGTGATGATGGCAGTGTGAAGGTCAGCCGATCTCTGAAGGAGATGGGGAATAAAATCCGCCGCAAACGGGAAGAAATGTCGAAAGATTTAGGTCGTTCTCCATCTGTAAATGAGCTGGCAGAAGCTTTAGAGCTGGAACCAGAAGAAATTGTACATGCACAAGAGGCGGCAAAATCACCCCAATCCATTCATGAAACGGTCTATGAAAGTGATGGAGATTCCATTACTTTATTAGACCAAATCGCGGAGCAGGACTCCAGATGGTTTGAGAAATTATCCATTCAGGAAGCCGTACGATCGCTTACTGAACGGGAAAGGTTAATTATTTACCTACGATATTATAAAGACCAGACACAGACCGAAGTGGCTGAAAGGCTCGGAATTTCTCAGGTACAGGTATCCAGACTGGAGAAAAAGATTTTAGAGGATATGAAAAAAAATATGGATGCAGGCTAAGAGGAAAGCTTATTTGTGTGACTCACACAGATAAGCTTTTTTTCGTTCAATTGTATTTATCGCAGTGTAACTAGCTGGGACTAGGACTGCGATTATTCCTCACATCGAAGAACTTTTGTAAGACTCCCGCTGAGTAAAGCCTTGTTTTACATTTAAGGCTTATATTTTGTTCTCTTTTAACAAATACTATTGGTTAAGGAAATGAAGATAAGGGTGAGTTAACCATGGCAGAGCTTGTATATATAAGAATGCGGAAAAAAATAGTCCTAGAAACATGGCAGGAGCTCAAACTAAAAGATATTGCTTATATATCCACACAGTCAAACAAAAAGGAATTATTGGAAGATACGTCGATTTACCGCCTATCCAAAAAAGATAAAAATATCTTGGTAATTGACAGCTTTTTGGTAATTGATCACCTTACAAAGGAATATTCCGATATTGAATTTCAGCTGCTCGGACCGGAACAAACGCTGATACAAATTGAACCGCGTAAAAAAGCAACCCATCCTTTGGTTCTTACATTTGTCTGGCTGCTGCTGTTTGTCGGATCGGCAATGACTATTATGAACTTTCATTATGATGTAAGCATGCAGCCCGTCCAGCAAAAACTGCATTTGCTCCTGACTGGCACCGAAAATGAGTATCCTTTATGGATTCAGATTCCTTATTCATTAGGTCTCGGCGTAGGAACCATTCTTTTTTTTAATCACTGGTTTAAAAAAAGATTTAATGAAGAGCCAAGTCCGCTGGAAGTAGAAATTTTTAATTATCAGCAGGATTTACAGCAGTATATCAATACAATGGAAAATGAACTGAATGATCCAAGAAATTCTTCTTAATATCCTGCAAATTTTTATTGGCTTCAGCAGCGGGGTTGCAGTGGGTGCGGGTTTTGTTGCTTTTATTACGGTATTGGGGATTATTCCGAGACTGATTCAATTAAGCAAGACAGAGAAATACATCAAAGTTTATGGAGCGGCAGTTATTATTGGGTTATTAATCGGGACTTATTTCTCTTTTGCTCCTATTTCCACATCACAATCTGTGTTTGCATTGATGCTATGGGGATTATTTCATGGCATTTTTAACGGAATGCTTGCTGCAGCATTAACAGAAGTATTAAATGTTTTCCCGATTCTCTCACGGAGGATAGGTATGGACGGCTATGTGATTTTATTTATGATGGCCCTGATGCTGGGTAAAGTATTTGGTTCGCTGTTTCAGTGGGTTTATTTTGTCCGGTAAAATACAGCAGGTTTTTTATCCAAAATTATTAATTCTTGATAATTTAAGCTTCCAAACAAGAAGCTGAGACGCAAAACAGTTTTGCTTTTCCAATATAAGCTGACAAACAGAAGGTGATTACATGCAGACAGATAAAGAAAAAAAGAGCCCAATCTCTCCTCATATTGATGATATCTATGCGTATATGAAAAAGAGGGTAGGCTTAGAAAAATCGTATGATTTGGGCTACAGGGAGACAGTCGTGCTGAATCAGCGTATCCAGATGTACTATGTAAATGGTCTTACGGATACCTCCGTTGTACAACAGATTTTAAGAGTAATGGTTGAAATCAATGATAATGAATCAGAAAGTGACAAGATTGGAAAAATCATTGAAAACCGGCTGGTCCATCAGCAGGTAGAACATGTTCAAACAATGGATGAAGCAGTTGATGAAGTACTCAGCGGTCTGATAGCTGTATTTATTGATGGAAAAGAATATGCACAAATTATTGATGTGCGTAATTATCCCGGAAGAACTCCAGAAGAACCGGATACAGAGAAAGTCATTCGTGGATCAAGAGATGGGTATACAGAAAATATTGTAGAAAACACAGCGCTCACCAGAAGACGCTTGCGGGATGAAAGTTTGCGGAATGAAATGATGAAGGTTGGCGAACGTTCGAAAACAGATGTTTGTATCACCTACATTGAAGATATAGCTAATCCGAATTTAGTAAAGCACTTAAAAAATCTGATTGGAAAAATTCAGGTCGATGGTATGTCGATGTCTGATAAATCATTAGAAGAATTTTTACTGGTTAAAAAATGGAATATATATCCGCTGGTTCGATATACAGAGAGACCAGATGTAGCGACAAGTCATTTATTAGAAGGTCACGTCATTATATTTGTCGATACTTCTCCCAGTGCCATTATTATTCCAACAACTTTTTTTCATCACTTGCAGCATGCGGAAGAATATCGGCAAGTGCCGACAATCGGTACATGTATTCGTTTTATTCGCTTTCTTGCTGTGCTGGCTGCATTATTTCTTTTGCCGACCTGGCTTCTGTTTGCGGTTGAACCGTCTTTGCTGCCGGATAAATTAAGTTTTATCGGGCCCAATGATGAAGGGAACATTCCAATAACCGTTCAGATTATTATTGCAACGATAGGGATTGAATTCTTAAGAATGGCAGCGATACACACCCCGACTCCTTTATCCACAGCGATGGGATTAATTGCAGCTGTTTTAATTGGGGAAATAGCGATTGAGGTCGGATTGTTTTCGCCAGAGGTTATTTTATACATTTCAACGGCTGCTATTGGAAATTATGTGACACCAAGTTACGAGTTAAGTGTTGCGAATAAGGTAGTTACAATTATTCTGGTCCTTGCGGTAGGATTATTCGGTTTTCCCGGCTATATGATTGGAATCACCCTTTATATATTTTTTATTGTTCAGATCAGATCGATGAGAACGCCGTATATGTGGCCTCTGCTTCCTTTTAACTTAAATGCAATGAAACAAATTATATTTCGGATGCCGGTTCCGAATAACAAACATCGCCCGAGTATTGTACATCCTCGTAATAACTATCGCCGTCCTTGAAACGATTATTCAAAAAGACAGGGGCATGATCGGTTTCCAGTTACTTGCCGCCTGTAAAATGGAGGGACTGCGAAAAGGAAATACAGCAATCCCTCAACCTTTGTTTATGACAGCTTATTGATTGTTTCATCTCCTTCTGGCTGAAGTATTGTTTTTTGCTTTCATTATTTACTGTCTTGTGATAAAGTATTTAATTATTTAAACAATGGGGGAAAAAGAATGATACTTGATGCACACCCCTTTACCGTCAATACAAAGGGACATTTAGAAATTGGTGGTGTGGACACCATCGAATTAGCAGAAAAATATGGAACACCTTTATATGTCTACGATGTAGAAATGATCCGAAAGCATGCCAGAGCTTTTGTACAAGCATTTCGTGATGCTGGAATTACCGGAAGGGTTGCTTATGCGAGCAAGGCCTTTTCAACTATTGCGATGCTACAGGTTGCCAAACAGGAAGGACTATGTCTAGACGTGATTTCTGAAGGTGAATTATATACAGCACTTCAAGCAGAGTTTCCTGCTGAAAGAATTCATATGCATGGAAATAATAAGAATGAAAAGGAAATCGCGATGGCTGTGGAGCATGACATCGGCTGTATCGTGATTGATAATTTTCATGATATTGCACTGTTGGACCAAGAGCTTATCAAACAGGAGAAAACGATGGATGTGTTATTCCGGGTAACCCCTGGTGTGGAATCAAAGACGCATAAATACATTATGACAGGGAATGAAGACTCTAAATTTGGGTTCGACCTGCAAAATGGACAGGCAGAAGCTGCTCTTAAGAAGGTGTTGGGACATCCGAGAATCCACCTGAAAGGCCTTCACTGTCATATTGGTTCACAAATATTTGAAACAAATGGTTTTCGAGCAGCAACGGCTATCCTTTTTGCTAAGCTGGAAGATTGGAAGCAGAAATACAAATTTGAAGCGGATGTGTTAAATTTAGGTGGAGGATTCGGCATTCGTTATACCGAAGATGACCAGCCGCTTCCGCTGGCGGAATATGTGAAAGATATGATTGACAGCGTGGAAGAAAATTGCGATAAATATAAGATGAAATTTCCAGAGATTTGGATTGAGCCCGGCCGCTCCATTGTAGGCGATGCAGGAATTACGTTATATACAATCGGATCTAACAAAAAAATTCCTGGTGTGAGAGAATATTATTCCATTGATGGCGGGATGACAGATAATATTCGCCCTGCACTATACCAATCAAAATATGATGCGGTGATTGCAAATCGTCCGGAAGCCAGTCCGGAAAAAGAAGTTTCTATTGCAGGGAAGTGCTGTGAATCTGGCGATATGCTGATTTGGGACCTTCCAGTGCCGCGTATTGAAGATAAGGATATCCTGGCTGTATTCTCGACAGGAGCGTATAATTACTCGATGGCAAGCCATTACAATCGTTTGACCAAACCTGCTGTTGTGTTTATTGAAGAAGGGCAGGATCACCTTGTCGTCAAGAGAGAAACATATCAAGATATTGTTAAAAATGATCTGTCTTATGATGGGATAAAGAGCTTTACTTGAACGGAATAAGTGGTAAAATAAAGTATAATTGTTTTTAGAAGGAGATTTGCTGAAATGAAAAAAGGTTATATCGAAATGGAAAATGGAAATAAAATTGAATTTGAATTGTATCCAAATGAAGCGCCGGGAACAGTAGCTAACTTTGAAAAATTAGCGAATGAAAAATTTTATGATGGATTGACTTTTCATCGCGTAATCCCCGGTTTTGTCAGCCAGGGCGGCTGTCCAGTCGGTAATGGTACAGGTTCTGCGGGATATACAATCAAATGTGAAACAGAAGGGAATCCGCATAAACACGAGGAAGGCTCTTTATCTATGGCGCATGCCGGAAAAGATACAGGAAGCTCTCAATTTTTCATTGTTCATGAGCCGCAGCCGCATTTAAATGGCGTTCACACAGTTTTTGGAAAAGTGACCTCCGGTGTTGAGCTAGCAAAAGCAATGTCTAACGGAGATGTAATGAAAGAGATTCGTGTCGAAGGATAACATTATATTTCTCGCTTCATCGTTATCGTTGTTTTTACTTAAATTTTAAAATGGTGCTTTTCATTATATTGGAAATGCGTTATACTTTCAGAGTAAATACTGATTAAAATTTAAAAGGATTACCATACAAGAAATTTAATGAGGGGTAATTATGTTAATTCGCTTTAAAAGAAACTTAGAAAAAATTGCTATGGGCTTATTATCATTTATGCCTGAGGAAAAAGATGTAAAAAAATTGCAAGAAACGATTCGTGAATATGAAGAAAATGAAGATTTGCATTTACATTTGTGGAAAGAAGGCGATGATGTCCTCGGAGCAATCGGCGTACAAATCGTGGATGACAATCAATTGGTTATTAACCACCTTACCGTGAATCCATCTCATCGGGATCATGGAATCGGTTCACGAATGATTGCTGAGATTCATCGTATTTATTCAAATAAATACGAGATTGTGCCCTCTGAAAGTGTAAAAGCCTTTTACGAGAAAGCAAAGGATGATGATAAAAGCCAACCCTGATACGGGTTGGCTTTTCATTCGTTGCAAAGTCTATTTATTTCAAGTATTTTAGTACCAAGCTGCTCCTACAATTACTAATAAAATAAATAGTACAACGATTAAAGCAAATCCACCTGCGTAACCACCAGAATAACCACTCATTTTATTTCCTCCTTTTTAGTTCAATCCATAAATGTTTTGTGCTAACATTTATATTACGTTATAACTTATGTAAGCTGAGCAAATAGTGTATGGGCTTTTGCAATTAAATTATTACTTTTTAAAGTAAATGATGCATTGTTTTGGTCAGCTTGAGAGGAATTACAGCGATGATTCAAGGATATGAAGTTAAATTAGAAAAATTTGAAGGACCATTAGATTTATTGCTTCATTTAATAAATCACTATGAAATCGATATTTATGACATTCCGGTTGCTCAGATTACACAACAGTATATGGATTATATTCATACGATGCAGCATTTGGAATTAAATATTGCCAGCGAATATCTGGTAATGGCTTCTACCTTGCTGGCGATCAAAAGCCAGATGCTTCTTCCCAAGCAGGAATTCGAAGAGGAAGAGATGGATGAAGCATATATGGAGGATCCCCGTGAAGAACTGATGCAGCGTTTAATTGAATATCGAAAATATAAAGAAGCTGCGGAAGCATTAAAAGAAAAAGAGGCGAAAGAGCAGCAGGTCTATACGCGCTCGCCAGTTGTTTTTGATTTTAAAGATGTTCTGCCTGAAAATGTGAATGCAGGGAATGCTTCTGTTTTTGATATGATTGGCGCTTTGAAAAAAATGATGCAGCGAAATCAATGGAAAGAGCCGCAAGATACCGTTATCGAACGAACGGAAATACCGATAGAAAAACGGATGGATGAAGTACTGCAGCAGGTTAAAAGCAGTAAAAATGGCATTACATTCTATGCTTTATTTCCTGTTCCTACGAAATCATATATCGTATCCACTTTTGTAGCTGTTTTGGAATTAATGAAAAAAAGAGAAGTATATGCAATGCAAGAAAATCATTTTGAAGAATTATATGTTTATAGCATGGAGGAGTCATCGTGGAATTAGATTATTTAAAAGGGGTTGCGGAAGGCCTGTTATTTGCCGGCGGTGATGAAGGAATAACCGTGAGCGAGCTGAGCAATGTCCTTGATGTTTCCTTAGATGAGGTTCGTCAAATTGTAGATGAGCTTCAAACAGATTATAAAGAACAGAATCGGGGGCTGATGATTCTCAATGCTAATGGGATGCTCAGCTTAACAACCAAACCGGTTCACAGTGAATATTTTAAGAAATGGGTTATTCAGCCCAAGCCAAGCAGGATGTCTCAGGCTGCGTTAGAAACATTGGCAATCATTGCTTATCAGCAGCCGATCACACGGACAGAAATCGATGAGATACGGGGTGTCCGCAGTGAAAGACCTTTGCAAACCTTAGTATCCCGGATGTTAGTAGAGGAATGTGGAAGAAAAGAAACAGTCGGCCGCCCGACTCTTTTTAGAACAACAAAGGAATTTCTCACCTTTTTTGGTTTGTCTACGCTTGAAGAGTTACCGGAATTAGAAACCTCCTTAGACTCTGAAGCGGATGCATCCGATGTTGATTTATTTTTCGACCAGTTTCCGAACGAGTAAATAACAAGACCTTACAGATAAGTGATTCCCGCTTATCTGTAAGGTTTTTTCGTCCCCAATATACATAATAGCTTGTTCCTCACATATAAATAAACAAGAAGCATGTTATGACTGGCTGGCAGACAAGGAGTTAGAAATAATGCAGTGTTTAATGAGGAGGAGCCAAGCTGATGCGTTTGTTTATATGGATAATTGTCATTATCATTAGTTTTTTATCATTCCCAATTCATGGACATGCTGCGGTAAATGTATCCGCACAGCATGCTATTTTAATTGAACAGTCCTCAGGCAGAGTTTTATTTGAAAAAAATGCAGAGGAACCAGCTTCAATAGCAAGCATTACTAAAATAATGACTGCAATTATTGCTGTGGAGTCTGGAAAAATGAATGAACAGGCGACGGTTTCCAGAAATGCCATTTATACAGAAGGCTCATCAATTTATCTAGAGCAGGGCGAAAAGATGAAGCTGACAGATTTAGTGTATGGACTGATGCTCCGTTCAGGTAATGACGCTGCTGTAGCAATTGCGGAGCATGTTGGCGGAAGTGAAGAAGGATTCGTCTATTTAATGAATGAAAAGGCTAAATGGCTGGGGATGGAGAATACACACTTTGATAATCCACATGGGTTAGATTCTGATACACATTATTCAAGCGCTCATGATATGGCGATTCTCATGCAATATGCAATGGAAAATCCAATTTTTCAAGAGATAAGCGGGGAAACCAGTTATTTATCGGAGAACAGGACGTACCACTGGCAAAATAAAAACAAGCTGCTGACCTATTTTTATGAATATTGTACTGGAGGGAAAACAGGGTACACCAAGCAGACAGGCCGGACGCTTATTACCACTGCGGAGAAGGATGGAATGGAGTTAATTGCAGTAACACTGGATGCTCCAAACGACTGGCAGGATCATATTTCGATGTTTGAATGGGGATTTGACCAGTTTGAAATGAAAGAAATCGATATGAACGGGGAAACGATAACAAATAGGGAGACAACAAAAGATACTGTCCAGGTACCGCTTTATAAAAATAGGCATGATGACTGGGCAAAGGATGTTTATCTCGAACAAAACCGGCCGGTGCTTCAGACAAGTAATGCGCATCACGTGCATCATGAGGAAGATTTGTTGAGTGAGGTAATGCATGTATTTCATTCGATAATAAGGTGGGATGCAAATGATTAATTGGATTTGGATCTGCATGGCTGCCATTGGAATTATTTATGCAATGTTTTCAGGCAATATGGAAGCGGTGAATGAAGCTATTTTTGAAAGTGCCGCACAGGCGGTTACGTTGGCTATAGGATTGATTAGTATCCTGGTATTTTGGCTGGGCATGATGCGCATTGCGGAAGAAGCGGGTATTTTACGGGGACTTGCCAAAATTTTTCGTCCGCTTATTTCGAAAATATTCCCGGAAATACCTAAGGATCATCCGGCGTTGGGCTATATTTTATCTAATTTAACTGCAAATATGTTTGGGCTGGGCAACGCTGCTACCCCTTTAGGAATTAAAGCAATGGAGGAAATGAAAAAACTAAATAAGCATTCAGAAACAGCATCTCGTTCAATGATAACTTTCCTTATTTTAAACACCACCGGACTGACACTAATCCCCACAACGGTTATCGGTATCAGGATGCAATACGAATCTGCTTCTCCTACTGAAATTGTCGGAGTGACGTTATTGGTTACCTGTATTGGTACCATTGCCGGACTGATTATTGATCGGTTTTTTTATTATAAGAGTACGTGGAGGAAATCATGATGGGGTTTATCAGTGTAATTAGTATTTGGATGATTCCTTGTTTTATTTTGTTCATTATGATCGCGGCAAGCATGAAGAGATTACCGGCATATGATTTGTTTGTGGAAGGAGGAAAGGAAGGCGTAAAAACAGCTGTTTCTTTACTCCCTTTTTTAGTAGGAATGATTACTGCTATTTCGATATTGCGCAGCTCCGGGGCGTTAGATGCGTTTGTAGATATATTATCTCCTCTGCTAGCCTTTATTGGTTTTCCAGCAGAAGTTTTACCCCTTGCACTCATCCGCCCAATCTCCGGAACTGCAGCGTTAGGGATGACAACTGAAATCATTGCCACCTACGGGCCGGATTCTTTTATCGGGACAATTGCTTCGGTTATGCAGGGAAGCACGGATACTACCTTATATGTACTTACCATCTATTTCGGTGCAATCGGTATTAAAAAAATTCGTTATGCACTGCAGGCAGGATTATTAGCTGATTTAATTGCTATACTTGCAGCTGTATTTCTTGTTACAATGATGTTTGGGTAAATAATCAGCTGAAGTGGAAATACCTTTTCCCTAAAATTATACTTTCCCAACAGATAAAATAAGGCTATGATGAAGATATGTGAAAAAATATCTTTATCATAGGCTTTCTTATTTTTGTGAAAACAGCAGATTATTAGGTATAACAAGTGAAAATAGTATAATATAAGAAAGCGATACATGGATTGGAGCTCGGATATCAGTTACAGTATGTTATCCATTTTGGGGAAAATAAAAGAAAAAGATAGGAGATTTATATGTCAAAGCATGAAGAAAGATTACAAAAGGTTATTGCTCAAAGCGGAGTGACATCCAGAAGAAAGGCTGAGCAATTGATTCTTGATGGAAAAGTAAAAGTAAATGATCAAATCGTTACAGAGATGGGGGTAAAGGTAACCTCCCAGGATAAAGTAGAGGTAGATGGGGTTCCGCTAGAAAAAGAGGAATTTGTATATTATTTGCTGTATAAGCCTAGAGGGGTCATCTCCAGCGTGAAAGATGATAAAAATAGAAAAGTAGTTACCGATTTTCTTCCGGAAGTCGAAGAACGCATTTTTCCGGTTGGCCGGCTGGACTATGATACATCAGGAATATTACTGTTAACGAATGATGGGGAATTCGCTAATCAGCTGATGCACCCAAGTAAAGAGATTAATAAAGTGTATGTAGCAAAAATCAAAGGTATTCCTCATAAAAAGGAATTGTTAAAATTACGGAAGGGTGTTGTATCTGATGGAGAGAAATTAAAAGCCGTCGATGTTCATATGCTTTCCAATGACAAAGAAAAGAAAACTTCCATTATTGAATTGACGCTGCATGAGGGCAAAAACAGACAGGTGCGAAGAATGCTGGAAGCGATTGACTTTCCAGTAATGAAACTGAAGCGTGAGCAATATAGCTTTTTGACACTGCACGGATTAAATGCCGGTGAATATAGAGCACTCACGCCGAAAGAAGTCAATCAGCTTCGGAATATGTCCACAAAATTGTAAGATAATATTCAAATTTAAACGCTTTAGTCAATGTTATAATGAGTTGGGAAAGGGGGACGGAAAACTATGAGCAGGGAAGAAAGAGATATTCAAAAACAAAAAAAGAAACGAAATCGCTTCATTTTTCGTTCTTCTATATTAGTTGTGTTGGTTGGCGCAGTCATATTTGCACTATTTTCAAATTCAAAGGACGAGGATGAGATATACCGTGCAGGCGACGCTGCTCCTGATTTTCAATTGACTCAAGTAAATGACGCAGTTGATGAAGATGTTACACAGCTCAGCGATTTCGAAGGCAAAGGGGTTATGCTAAACTTTTGGGCAACATGGTGCGGACCGTGTAAAGACGAAATGCCGTATATGCAGGAATTATATCCGAAATACAAGGAAAAAGGCGTTGAAATTGTAGCAGTCAGTCTAGATGGAACCGAATTAGTTATTGATAATTTTATTGAAGATTATGGGTTGACTTTCGCTATTCCGCATGATACAAATTCGGATGTCAGAGACTTGTATCGAATCAGGCCGATGCCGACAACCTTCTTCATTAATCCGGATGGTACGATAAATGAGGTTGTCCAAGGAGCTTTGACATTAGAAAGATTAGAGGGGCATTTAGACGCAATCACACCGGATGCATCATGATAATCCATGAGAATGGGGGCAGACAATGAATAAAATAAAATGTGAATGCGGCCACATGAATCCTGAAGGTACCGTATTATGTGAAGCGTGCGGAAAACCGGTAGAGGGAAATCAGCATATCGACGGAAATGATGATAAAAAACTGTTGAATATGCGATATGATGGCAGTGCCCGCCGTTCACAAACATATCAGAAATCAATCATTGATAAGATTTGGAGTTTTTTCTCTTCTGTAAAAGTAGGGGTATGGCTGATTGTTTTAGCGTTAATTGCCTCGATTATGGGTACGATTTATCCGCAGGAACAATTTATCCCGCAGGATGCTGTATCAAGAGACCCTGCCATTTTTTATGAAGAAACGTATGGTATTTTAGGGTTGATGTATTATCAGTTAGGATTCCATCATATGTACAGTTCTTGGTGGTTTATCACTTTAATCGCGTTAATAGGTATTTCGCTGGTCATAGCCAGCTTAGACCGTTTTGTTCCGCTATACCGGGCATTAAAACATCAGAAGCCTAAAAAACACAAGAAGTTTTTATCCAGACAGCGATTATACAGTGAATCAGCTAATGCAGCTGATGCGGATGTAGACAAGCTGGTAAAGAGTTTAAAGAATTCCAGATATAAAATAACAGAAAAAGATGGCCATATATTAGCTGAGAAAGGCCGGTTTTCAAGATGGGGTCCTTACGTAAATCATATTGGTTTAATTATTGTATTAATTGCAGCTATTTTGCGTACGACACCTATCATGTTCTCTGAAGATTATATGTGGCTTCGTGAAGGGGAGCAGAGAGTTATTCCCGGCACAGATAACCAGTATTACATAGAGAATAAAGACTTTATTGTGGAAACACACAATGGAGAAGGAGAAGACGGTTTTCAAGAGGGATCTGTTGATGATGAAATTGCAACGAATTTCCAGACCGATGTTGTTATTTATGAAGCAACGAATGCGGATATCGTTGGTGCTGAACCGGAGCTGGAGCCAATTCTTGATTACTCAATCCAAATGAATAATCCGGCAAAATTTGATGGATACACCTTATATCAACAAGGTTATCAGTTAAATGAATTTGAAAATATGACTTTTTATATTCATGAAGAAGATGATGAAACGCAAGAATCTCTAGGCTCTTTCACGATTGACTTAACTAATCCAGACCGGGTGTATGAATTAGACAGCGGTTTCCAGGTAGAGTTAACGAATTATTATCCAGATTATATTATGACGGAAGAAGGAACACCGGCTTCAGAAACAGACTATCCCAGAAATCCGGCATTTGTAGTGACTGTGTATCCTCCTGATTCAGAAGAAGGAGAGGTCAGCTTTCTTGGAATTGGCATGAATGTAGATGCTACAGGAGAGAACCAATACAAAGTAGCAATTGACGGTGTGGAATTCAGGGATGTCAGCGGTATTACAGTTAGTTCCGATCGGACGCTTCCTTTCTTTTTAATTGGTGCTATGATCTTTATGATTGGGGTTATTCAGGGAATGTACTGGCAGCACCGGCGTATTTGGATTAATAAACAAAAGGACAATACACTGCTTCTCGCAGCTCATACAAACAAAAACTGGTTCGGACTCAAACGTGATATTGAAAAAGCAGTAGAAGGTACGAATGTCACTATGGTGAAAGACCAGCAGGAGTTAGATGAGTAAAAATGAAATGGTTGAGAAAGGATTGGAGGTAAATGAATGGGTATATACAGTGTTAGCAGTACCGCCCTGCTTATTGCTTTTCTTTTATATTTGGTTGCCACCTTCTTTTTTGGAGGAGCAATTCGTCAAAATAAAAACGAGCGTCATCAGAAAACAAAAGCAGGGACTATCGGTTTAGTTATTACAATAATTGGTTTCGCTTCGCAGCTCGTATACTTTATAGCAAGATGGGTGATGACTGGTCATGCGCCGGTGAGTAACCTTTTTGAGTTTACAACCTTTTTAGGGATGTCGATGATTTTAGCATTTATTATTATTTACATCTACTATAAAACAGCGTTTTTAGGGGTATTTGCTTTACCTTTGGCTACGATTATTATTGCATATGCAAGTATGTTCTCGTCAGATGTGGCGCCATTGGTAGCGTCTTTACAAAGTTATTGGCTCCCAATTCATGTTTCGACAGTATCTTTGGCACAGGGCATTTTATTTATCAGCTTTGTTGCCGGATTAATGTATTTAATTCGGCAGATTGACCAAACCAGAGCAACACTGCGTAATACCATGCTGGAACTAGTTATTTATGGTATCTTTTTATTTGTTGGATTTATTGTCATGACAAGCATATTTAATGCTGTTTCGTATCAAGCAACCTTTGAAGTGGAAGGGAACGGACAGCAAACCGTTGCGGAATATCATCTTCCGCCTATTGCAGCCCCTCAGGACAGCACGTTATTATCGGAAAATGTTATGAGTCCGTGGTTTGAAGTGCCTGGCTGGATGCATGGTGATGATGCAGGCAGAAAATTTAATACGGTGATTTGGTCATTCTTTGGAGGAAGTATTATTTATGGAATTGCCTTTTTAATTTCCCGCAAACGAATCGGGAAAAGACTGCAGCCTCTTCTGAAAGGGGTCAAACCGGATATGCTGGATGAAATTATGTATCGTTCAGTGGCAATCGGTTTCCCTGTCTTTACTTTAGGCGGTTTGATATTCGCGGCGATTTGGGCCCAGATTGCCTGGGGAAGGTTCTGGGGCTGGGATCCAAAAGAAGTATGGGCATTAATTACCTGGCTTTTTTATGCAGCATTCCTGCATTTGCGGCTATCCAGAGGCTGGCATGGGGAAAAATCAGGCTGGCTTGCGGTTGTTGGTTTTGCCATTATTATGTTCAATCTGATTGTCGTAAACCTGGTCCTTGCCAGTCTGCACTCTTACGCATAATGTAAGTTGCAGAAGGATGCAGGAAGGGTGTGCGATAGAAAAGAGAATTGTTATCACAGAGCTGGTAGCAATTCTTTTTTCTATGGACATAAATTTAATAGGCGTCATAACAGAGAGGAATGCTCTTAATTCCTTAACTTTTCAAACGGGTTCGTTTATAATGCTAATTAGAGTTGATATGAGGAGTGAAATATAAATGAGTGAAGCACAGAAATTATTAGTGGTAGATGATGAAGAAAGAATTCGACGTTTAATAAAAATGTACTTAGAAAAAGAGGACTTTGAAATAGATGAAGCGGCAGATGGGAAGACTGCCTTGGAAATGGCTCTGCAAAATAATTACAGCGCTATTATTTTAGATATTATGATGCCGGAAATGGATGGCATCCAAGTATGTGAGGAGCTGAAAAAAGAAAAGGATACACCAGTTATTATGCTGACAGCTCGCGGAGAAGAATCGAATCGTGTGCAGGGATTTGAAGTAGGTGCAGATGATTATATTGTGAAGCCGTTCAGCCCGAGAGAAGCAGTATTACGGGTGAAAGCGATTCTGCGCAGAGTTTCTAACTTGAATTATCAGCAATCCGATACGACTGCCAAAAATCTATTAGTGTTTCCACACTTGACTATTGACCATGATGGACACCGGGTTACAGCAGATAATCAGGAAGTCAGCTTAACACCAAAGGAATATGAGCTGCTTTGTTTTCTGGCAAACTCTCCGGATAAAGTATTTAATCGGGAGCAATTATTAAAAGAAGTATGGCAATATGAGTTCTTCGGCGATCTTCGTACAGTCGATACACATGTGAAGCGTCTACGCGAAAAACTAAATTCTGTTTCTTCCGAAGCTGCGAAGATGATTGTGACAGTGTGGGGAATCGGCTATAAATTTGAGGTTGAACAAGACTGATGTTTTGGAAAAGCGTTGTCGGAAAATTATCATTAACGATTTTATTATTAGTATCCTTTGTGTTATGTGTATTGATGTTTTTTTTAATGCAGTTCTTTGAAAATTATCATATACAAGAAGCTGAAAATGATATGTCACAAATGTCTGAGAAAATTTCTTCGTTGGTAGATTCAGATTATGATACGGAATTTATTGAGGATGCAACAGAAATGCTGAGAGATCCTTCCAGCCGTGTTGTCATTTATTATGCTGATGAGGAACAGTGGATTTCGGGCACTGAGGATACGGATTTGGATTTTATTAATGAATCGTGGATAATAAACGATGCAGAAGCACAAAACTTGACCAGCCAGGTGGCATCACAGAGTTCACAAGGATTAGTCGTGGACGAAAATGAGGTTATTTCGGTAGGCTCTCCTCTAGAGGACGGCGGGGCAGTATTTGTATTTAAATCATTGGATATGATTAACGAAACAAGAGATCAGACAACCAAGCTGATTTTATTGAGCGGCGGAATTGCTATTCTCTTAACAACTTTTTTTGCCGTATTCTTATCATCCCGGGTTACAGCACCATTAATTAAAATGCGGGAGGCAGCTTATAATTTGACCCGCGGGGAGTTCAACACGAAAGTACCTGTGCTGACACGGGACGAGATCGGTGATCTAGCGATTGAATTTAACCGGATGGGAAGCCAGCTTAATTATCATATTCAAGCTTTGAGGCAGGAGAAAGAGCAATTATCAAGTATTGTAAGCTCCATGGCCGATGGTGTCTTTACATTGAACAGAGATGGTGAAATTGTTGTCATCAACCCGCCTGCGGAAGCGTATTTAGATAATTGGAATTATGAGCATAAACAGGGAGAACATAAAGAGAGACAGCTTCCGACAAAACTCAAGGATGCGCTTAATGAAGTGATAGCTGAAGAAAGAGCGGTTTTAAAGGAGTCTGTTCTACAAGGAAGGAACTATGTGATGCTCGTCACTCCTTTATATGATGAATCTCATGTCCGCGGCTGTGTTGCTGTTATCCGTGATATGACAGAAGAGCGCCGCCTTGATAAATTGCGCAAGGACTTTATCGCAAATGTGTCACATGAATTACGTACGCCTATTTCCATGCTTCAAGGGTATAGTGAAGCCATCGTTGATGATATTGCCGAAACAAAAGAAGACAAGAATGAGCTGGCTAAAATTATTTATGAGGAATCGCTCCGGATGGGCAGACTAGTTAATGAATTACTTGATTTAGCACGGATGGAAGCAGGGCAAATCCAGCTCCATGTTGATTCTGTTGCTGTTCAGGCCTTTGTAGAGCGTATTGTTCATAAATTTCAAGGTATCGCCCAGGATAACGAAGTGGAGCTCACCTTAACGTTAGATATGCATGAACAAATCGGGGAGATGGACGCGGATCGTATCGAACAAGTATTGACCAATTTAATTGATAATGCCATTCGTCATTCGGAAAAAGGCGGAAAGGTAGAAGTACATGCGCTTAGTAATTCCGATTTCCTTCATGTGGAGGTAGAAGACAACGGCAGCGGCATTCCGGAGGAGGATCTGCCATTTGTTTTTGAACGTTTTTATAAAGCGGATAAATCAAGAGTAAAGAAAGAGAAACAGGGAACTGGCCTGGGACTTTCTATTGCCAAAAATATTATTGAAGCCCACCAAGGGAAAATTCAAGTGAGAAGCAGACTGGATATTGGCACAACTTTTAGTTTTGAAATACCTATGAAACATTCCTAAAAAAGGAAAGATATGATAATATAACGGTATATTTAAATATCTATTGAGAGACGGGAAGGTCGCCTCAGTTGGCATGCCTTCTCTTTCTCCAGCTCTATATATTAAAATAAAGAAACGGCAGCGGACAGGGTACTGATATAGGTTCACAGCCGGTCAGACTTTCTTTACGAATAAGATGGAGCTGGCTATAGGGGGGAGATAAGAAATGAATAAGTGGCTGAAGTTTTTAAGTATTATGCTGTTATCCTTCGTTTTTCTTGCGGCATGTGGTAATGATGAGGGAGCTGAAGAAAATGAAAGCTCTAATACTTCGGTAAGCACCAATGAGTCAAGCGGAGAAGCTCAGGAACTTGCCGAAGATGAAGTACGTATAACGATAACGATTGATGAAGGAAACGAGAATGTATCAGAAGAGGTCGTACAAGTAGAAGAAGGAGATATTCTTTTGGATGTGATGAAGGATACTTTCTATGTAGAGGAAGACAGCGGCTTTATTACTTCTATTGAACGTGTATCAGATGATGCAGATGAAGGAAAATATTGGATGTATTTTGTAGATGGTGAAGCTGCAGAAGTCGGCGCTGGAGAATATGAATTGAATGGCGGCGAAGAAATTATCTTTGATTTACAATCGATGGAATAAGAAATGAACACATACAAGCTGACATTACTTGCACTCCTTGCAACACTGGCTGTTGTAGGCAGATATGCGTTTCAATTTATCCCTAATGTTCAGCCTGTTACCGCAATTATTATTTTAACAGGTATTTTCCTTGGACCAATGTCAGCTGTTATATTAGGAATATTAGTAGTATTTCTTTCTAATATGCTGCTTGGAATGGGAATCTGGACTGTCTGGCAAATTATTTCATGGTGTGTCATTGGCATAATCGCAGGTATCATGGGAATCACTTGGAAAAGAGTACCATTTATTTTTATAATTATTTTTTCTGTGGTCAGCGGTTATTTTTACGGATTTATTATTTCTTTAACCACGTATCAGGTAACAGGATATTTTTGGCCATATTATTTGGCAGGACTTCCTTTTGACACAGCACATGCAATTGGTAATGCAGTGTTTATCACTCTTTTATATCCATTGCTTCATGCATTATTTCAAAGATATGCCAAAAATAGATTTCGAATAAAGGATTAACCGGTAAACGATCGAAAAACTGCTAAACGGCAGCCTTTTCGGTCGTTTTATTGTTTATTTCTTTTCCTGTACCAGACAGATAGAACAATAATAAAGAAAATACATGTCGCTAAGCTGGCTATTGCGAAGAAAATGGAAGTTTGAAGTAAATTAGTGAAGGAGTAGAAAAAGCCCATTGCTATTAAAGCAATGAAAACATACGCTTTTTTCTTATCCTTTCCAGACACGCATTTTATCGAAGTGCAGCTGACTGCAAGGCTCCAATATCAAGAAAGAATGTAAGTGAAACTATCTGGCTGGGGAAAACATGGAAAGCGTATTGTTTTCGCCAACGGTGGCATTAATCTGACAAACTTAGTTAAAGTAGTCTCATTCAGCAGAGGTGAAAATCCGCTTGAAAGAAATATCATTTATCATCCTGCATATATAAACATCCATCCATTCGTGATATACTTTTCTATGAAATCAAATGAATTTTTATGATATAAAAACAGGAGTCAAACAAATGTCTATATTTTTAACCTATGAAGAAATTCTGCTCAAATGCGAGGAGATAAATGCAAAATATGAAATAAACCAGGAACGATTTGATGAAATCGTCGATGGCATCCTGGTTAAAGAAGATGTGTCAGCGGATGATAAAATTGCTCAAGCATTCGCTCAGCTGCTTCAGGCGGTAAGTGAAGAAATCAGTGATATGGAATCGACAGCTGATCTTATGCCAACATGTCAGATGGGCTGTGCTTTTTGCTGCTACTTTCCAATTATTACAAATAAGATGGAAGCTATGCTGATCAAAGATGCTATTTCTAAAATGCCTGCAGATCGAAAGCATTTTATTGAAAATCATCTTAGCGATTATTATCAAGTTTATGAAGAAAAAGTAGAGCAGCTAAGTGGCATCGATATCATTTCTGATCCAGATGCAAAATACAAATACAAAAAAGAGCAGCTCCCATGCCCATTTTTGAACTTGAAAACGAATGCTTGTATGGTCTATGAAGTACGCCCGCTGCCGTGCCGAACCTATGTGAATTATACGAATCCCAAAGTCTGTGCGGATAATATCATGCCTAAGGAAACCATCAGTTATGAATTTCTGTATCAGGAATATATGGGTGCAATGAATGAATTATTACAATACCTTTATGAAAATGACAGGATAGAGAAAATGGATTATCCTGGAGATTTGTATCAAGAGGGTTTATTAATCAATTGGATGAAAGAGTCTGTATTATAACTTTTTAAGAGAATGCTTTTGTATGAATGGTGGTGTCAGGATGCTTTTTCAAGGGATTCTTATTGAATGTTTCCAAAAAATAAATCAAGAGCGTACAACCTCCAGTGTTTACAATCTTTTAATCGGGAAAAAAGCCATTCAGACTATACAGGATGCCAGATTTTATCATATTGCTGACTACTACGGCATTTATCCTGATTTAACGAAAACGGACTATTATCAACAACTGCAACAATTACTGGAGAGGAATTATTTGCTGGCGGATGACGAGCAGAGGCTGCAATTAACAAAAAAAGGACAGGAGTGGCTTACAGCCAATAAAACAACGCTTGCTGGATTTTATGGTTCGACTTACAAAAACATGATTGAGTCCTTCAAGCAGCGGTTTCTGCTTTTCATTCAGACCTTTACAAACATTGCTAAGAACGAATATCGATTCATTCCTATTACAGATAATCACGAAATCGAACAATTTGTAAAAGGCTTTTATAAACAATATAAGCATCGTTCCATGGTATTGCTTCAGCAGCTGTATAAGGAATTAGAACATGCCTTATCGATGGTGTCTGATTTAGAAGCCTCGATGTTTGTTGACCGTCTGACGAGTTTTTCTTCCTATGGAAGCAGTTTGCAGCAGCTTTCCCAGGATTATCAGCAGTCTATTCCAGATTGTTATTTAACCTTGCAGAAGGTGTTTTATCATTTATTATACGTACAGGAGCATGGCGAAGAATATTCAATGCTTAAGCTTTTCGCTAAAGACTTGGGTACTGCGGATACACCTTTAAGCCAAACAGCACAATTTACACGCCGGTTATTGAAAAAACAGCATACTTTTGAGGAAATCATTCAAATTCGCCGGTTAAAAGCAAATACGATACTGGATCATTTTGTGGAGATTGCCATGCATGAAGAAGCGTTTCCTTTTTTTGATTACTTAGATTCAACGATTTACGAAGAAATTAAAGAAGTTGTACATAAAAAGCAAACCTATCGTTTAAAAGAAATTAAAAATAATGTTCATCCGGATATCAGCTACTTCCAAATTCGCTTGGCACTGGTCTTATATAATAAATAGGGGGTGAGAATCATTCACTTAGAAGAAGCATTACATCAACATTTTAATTATGATTTCTTTCGTCAGGGACAGAAAGAAATCATTTCTGATGTCCTGCGTGGAGAGGATGTCCTCGGCGTATTGCCCACCGGCTCTGGTAAATCTATCTGCTATCAGCTGCCTGCAAAGCTGTTAGATGGCATCACCCTTGTTGTATCACCGCTTATTTCTTTAATGGTCGACCAAGTAAAGGAATTAAAAGCGGCTTCCTTTAAAGAAGTAATTGCTTTAAACAGTTTTTTACCTTTTCAAAAACAGCAGAGAATATTAAAAAATTTAGATGCTTACCGGCTTATCTATGTTTCGCCGGAGTGGCTGCAAAAAAGTGCACATTTAAATTATTTGAAACAGCTGCCTGTTAAATTGTTTGTCGTCGATGAAGCGCATTGTATCTCACAATGGGGACACGAGTTTCGGCCAGATTATCAGCGGCTGCATGAAGCAATAGCAGCATTAAATCATCCGCGGGTATTAGCGCTGAGTGCTACAGCAACTCCAGACGTGCAAAGAGACATTATCCAGAGCCTGCATAAACCAGATATGAAAAAGCATATCTATCCAATGGATCGGAAAAATATTGCTTTTTGTGTAGAGGAAGCAGAAAATGATCAAGAAAAATTAGAGCGCATTACAGAAATTATTGCATCGTATGCTGTTCCCACATTAATCTATTTTACAAGCAGACAGGCTGCAGAGGAGGTTGCTTTGTCTCTGGCCGCCAAGCATCCGGAACGAAATATTGCCTATTATCACGGAGGAATGGAAGCAGCAGAGCGCCTGCGGGTCCAACAGCAATTTATGAGCAATCATATTAATATCATCTGCTGTACAAGCGCATTTGGAATGGGAATTAATAAACCGGATATACGGCTGGTCATCCACTACCATCTTCCACTTCAGATAGAGTCATATATTCAAGAGGTAGGCAGAGCTGGGAGAGATGGGAAATCCAGTGTCGGTATGATTCTTTATCAGAAAGGTGATTTTCGTCTGTCGGCGAACATGGTGAAAAATGAACTGCCGGCGATAGAGAATATAGACCATCTGGTTTCGACGATTGTTGCCCTTCAGCGTCAGCATATGGATTTACCGTCTCCAGAACAGCTGCATATGCTTTTGGATATCAACGAAGGAGCAGCACGTTTTATTCAAAGACAGCTCCAAAAGCATGGGCTCCTTCGCGATAATGAATGGTTGATAGATGAAGAGAAGTGGAAGCAGGTTAGAGTTAGTGTCATGAACTATCTGGAGAAAAGACAATTATATAAAAACAAGAAGCTCAATGAATTGTATCAATGGATCCAGACAAAGAATTGTTTGCGGAAAACACTTTACCATCCTTTTCAAAATGGATTTGAGAAGCCGTCTGATCAATGCTGCAGCAATTGCGGATTTGATTGGAGTAAGTGGATGCCTTCATCGTCTTTCAAAACTGCAGAAGCCTCTTATCCTGTGAACTGGCGTAAAAAACTTCAGCGAATTTTACATTTGGAAGAGGTATAAGATGAAACAATATGACCTGTTAAAGCAAATGTCCGTCAAAGAGCGAAGGATTCAATTATTTTTTTCACAAGGTTTATTATTCCTGATAGCGATAATTATGAGTTTTTTCCTTTTTGATTCCTTTTTCGATTGGATGCACCTTTTCAAATGGGATACAAAAGAAATTTTCATCTTTGGTTTTTTATCTGCTGTTATAATTGTTTTAATTGAAATTGCTATCGTGTATACAATGCCAAAAAAGTGGTGGGATGATGGCGGAATCAATGAGCTTATATTTAAAAATCAGCCGATTGGTTTTATTTTTATATTCACGCTGACGGTGGCCATTTGCGAGGAACTTCTATTTAGAGGTGTTGTCCAGACAACTTTTGGGTATGTATTTGCAAGTATTCTTTTTGCTGCTGTTCACATACGATATATTAAGAAGCCTGTTCTATTTTCCGCTGTATTAGCCTTAAGTTTTTATATCGGCTGGGTTTATGAACATACAGCTAATTTAATTGTACCTATTGTCATGCATTTTTTTATTGACTTTCTACTTGGTTTAGTTATACGGTTAAACAAATGAGGTGATGGCATTGAGTTCCAAACAAAATGATCAGGCAGAAGCATTAAGACAAGCTATTCAAGATATAACAGAACATAAACCGGAAGAAACCAGACAAGCAGGCTCAGATGAGGAAGAACAATTGGAACAGGCATCTGTTGAAATAGATATATTGAATCTTCCTCCAAGAAATGAAGTACATAAAGGCAACCATAAAATGCGCTGGAAACTGAATCTTCCATTACTGCGTTTTATTTTCATGGTTGTGGTTCTTCTGGCACTTGCCGGTGTCTTTCTTTGGTTTACTTAAATTAAGACAAGCATCATATCATTCAATAATCACATAAAATGTTATAATAAATGTACAAGCATAGGAAGAATATATATAATGAAACTTCATTCACCAGAAGTTTTTGCTTATCTCTGTGATAAACAGGTTTATATAATAAATAAACGCTATGCTCATTTATAACCCATTTTCAAAACGATACAAGCAGGTTATGTTCATCATTTGAAAATAGTGCATATATTAATATAAATACTTGTTGCAAAAGTGAAGAAGATAAGGGGGATGCAGTATGCGGATCGAACGAATTTCAACAGACCAGTTTAAAATTTTTCTCACGTTCGATGATCTAATAGAAAGAGGATTTACCCGTGAGGACTTGTGGCATGATGCATCTAATGTTCGTACGCTGTTTAGTGATATGATGTACGAAGCAAGCAGTGAACTGGGAATGGAGTTTGAAGGAATGTTACTTGTACAGGTGCATCTCATGCAAGCTCAGGGAATGCATATTTTTGTTACCCATCAATACGACGATGCCGATATTGAAATAGATGATGAATATATTGAAATGAAAGTGACACTTGATGAAAGCAAAGAGCTTATATTTTCATTTGATGACTTTGAAGATGTAATTGCTGTGGCCGGTTATTTACCGAATATGCATATCAAAGAATCGAATGTGTATTTTATGGAGAACCGTTATTTTATGATGCTGGATCCTTATGTGCAAACAGCCCGGCATAAGGAAAATATTATAGGACTGATGTCAGAATTTGCTCATCCAAGTATCTTAACTTCCCATCGTTTACAGGAATACGGCAAGATTATTTTTGAAAGCGACGCAATAGCTAAAATCAATCATTATTTTGCTTCCTAAAAGGATGGACAAATGGGGAAGCAGAAAGCCCATTGTTTGATTAAAAACTTCTCATCCAGCCGGTCACCTCTTTCATTGCATATTTTGTATGAAAGTGTATACTAAACCATGAGTGAGTAAAACATTGATATAATGGTAGGGGGTAAATATTAATGGCAGGCGATAAAGCAGGAGATGCTTCCCAAGCTAAAAAACAAGAAAATACGGATGTGTTAAATTCAACGTTATCTATTGTGGAAACCGCATTAAATAAACTTGGTTACCCTGAAGAAGTTTTTGATTTATTAAAAGAACCTTTGCGTATGCTTACTGTTCGTATTCCAGTCCGTATGGACGATGGTAAGGTGAAAGTCTTTACCGGTTATAGAGCCCAGCATAATGATGCGATTGGTCCGACAAAAGGCGGCATTCGTTTCCATCCGGATGTTACGGAAACAGAAGTGAAAGCACTTTCGATATGGATGAGTTTAAAAGCCGGGATTGTAGATTTGCCTTATGGCGGAGCAAAAGGCGGTATCATTTGTGACCCGAGGGAAATGTCTTTTAGAGAACTGGAAGCTTTAAGCCGCGGGTATGTTCGGGCGGTAAGTCAGATTGTCGGTCCGACAAAAGATATTCCGGCTCCAGATGTATTTACAAATTCACAAATCATGGCATGGATGATGGATGAATATAGTAAAATCGATAAATTGAATAATCCTGGTTTTATTACCGGAAAACCAATTGTTCTCGGCGGGTCTCACGGCAGAGAATCGGCAACAGCTAAAGGAGTAACGATTGCTTTAAATGAAGCGGCGAAAAAGAAAGGCATCGATATCAAGGGAGCCCGGGTCGTTATTCAGGGATTTGGGAACGCAGGAAGCTTTCTATCAAAATTTCTGCATGATGCCGGAGCAAAAGTTGTCGCAATCTCAGATGCTTATGGGGCATTACATGACCCGAATGGTTTAGATATTGATTATCTGCTGGATCGCCGTGACAGTTTTGGAACCGTAACTAAACTATTTGATAAAACGATTACAAACAAAGAATTATTTGAGCTGGACTGTGATATTATTGTTCCGGCAGCGGTACAAAACCAAATTACAAGAGATAATGCACATAATATTAAAGCCTCAATTATTGTAGAAGCAGCCAATGGCCCGACGACAATGGAAGCAACGAAGATCCTTACCGACAGGGATGTCCTTATCGTTCCGGATGTTCTGGCATCAGCCGGGGGAGTTACAGTATCCTACTTTGAATGGGTACAGAACAACCAGGGCTTTTACTGGACAGAGGAAGAAATCGACAGACAATTACATGAAATCATGATTAATTCTTTTAACAATATATATCATATGGCAAAAACAAGAAAAATTGATATGCGGCTGGCAGCTTATATGATAGGTGTAAGGAAAATGGCTGAAGCTTCCCGTTTTAGAGGTTGGGTTTAATTCATAAGGAAATAAATAAAAAACTCTTCCATGATAAGAGTTTTTTATTTGTGTAGAAGAAAAGCTTTTGTATTGCGATGCAGTCTGCTTCGTTGTACGATAGTAAATGAAAAATTTTTACGTGATAATATAGAATAAATCAGCGATTGGTTCTCTGATTAATAGCGGATGAATCGTTTTTCTAAGTGATGGATGAAGGAAGGATAAGAAATGCTAGACGAAAAAATTATTATTATTGGAGCTGGACCATGCGGAATGGCGTGTGCTTTAGAGCTTCAGCAAAAAGGCGAAAACCCTTTATTAATTGAAAAAGGAAATGTTGTTCAGACAATCAGCAACTTCCCGACACACCAAACGTTTTTTAGCTCAAGTGACCGTTTAGAAATTGGCGGTGTCCCATTTATCTCTGAAAATAAAAAGCCGGTGCGCAATCAGGCAATGGTCTATTATCGGGAAGTTGCCGAACGAAATGAACTGCGTATAAATGCGTTTGAAACATTAGTGTCTATTGAAAAAGATGAAGAGCATTTTTGCTTAAAAACTGTTAAAAATAATGGAAGTGAGAATGAATATCGTGCGGAAAAAGTAATTATGGCTACTGGATATTATAACCAGCCTAACTACTTAGATGTCCCAGGAGAATCATTGCCTAAAGTAACCCATTATTTTAAAGAGGCACATGAATTTTTTAATCAAAAAGTTGCTGTTATCGGCGGTAAAAACTCTTCTGTAGATGCAACGCTGGAACTGCATAAAGCCGGGGCAGATGTCACCGTCATTTATCGTGGAGATATCTATTCGGAAAGTATTAAGCCATGGATTTTGCCAGAGTTTGAATCACTTGCCAGAAATGGGAAAGTGGATATGGTTTTCGGCGCATCTGTAACAGAAATAACCGATACGCATTTAACTTATGAAAAAGAGGGGCAGGAAGTAACGATCGAGAATGACTTTGTCTTTGCTATGACAGGCTATCGTCCGGATTATAGCTTGTTAAAGCAAGCTGGTGTGGAGATTAATCTGGAGAATGGCAAGCCTGTTCATGATGAGAACACGATGGAAACAAATGTGAAAAATTTATATATTGCCGGCGTAGTAGCTGCAGGATATGATAATAACAAAGTATTTATTGAAAATGGACGTTTCCATGGAGAGCAAATTGCTGCATCTATCTGCTCCAGATAATGACATGCTTTGGAACAGATAAAGCGGGAGGCCTGTTCTTCCTCTCGCTTCCGCATGCAGCTTGAACTTTATTTCAGTAAAAATTATTGTGATATACTAATAGATGATGCAGATAACTAACCAATAAAGAAGGTAATAACATGAAAAAAGTGTTGATGATTGCAACAGGAGGCACCATTGCAAGTGATAAAAACGAGGAGAGCGGTAAACTGGCTTCTGGTGTATTAACTGGAGAAGATATTATTGAAAAATGTGATGTTCCCTCCGATATTCAGGTGAAGGTGGATTCTTTCTTTCAAAAAGCTAGTATGCATTTAAACTTTTCTGATTTAATAAAAATCAAAGAAAAGTTAGACGAGTACTTAAATGAAGAAGCTTTCGACGGGATTGTAATCACACAGGGAACAGATACACTGGAAGAAGCTTCTTATTTTATGCACCTTATTTCAAACTACCATATTCCAATTGTATACACCGGATCGCAGCGTTCACCTAAAGAGGTGGGGACAGATTCCTTTATAAATATTAAAAATGCAATTTTGGCAGCCTGCAGTGAAGATTTAAAGGATGTAGGTGTGACGGTTGTATTCAATGAGCGTATTTTCCATTCCCGTTATGTCCGAAAAGAGCATGCTTCGAATATCCAAGGTTTTAATGCTTTTGGCTACGGCTATTTAGGAATTATTGATAACAACACGGTTCGAGTATTCCAAAAGCCGACGTACCGGGAGCATTTAGAGTTAAAAAAAGAGCTCCCGACGGTAGATATTATTAAAGTATATATGGAAACTGACGGAAAATATATCCAAGCAGCGATAGACAATGAAGTAGATGGACTGGTTCTGGAAGGTGTCGGCAGAGGACAAGTATCCCAGGCTATGATGCCTGCGATTAAAGAATGCATCAGAAAAGGGATAAAAGTAGTAATTACGACCTCTGCTGTGGAAGGAGAAGTTTATCCTACCTATGATTATGAAGGAAGTACCTATGATCTTATGGAGAATGGAGTACTTTTGGGAAGAGATTATGATAGTAAAAAAGCAAGAATTAAACTTCTTGTGGGAATGGCAAGTAACGCGGAACTGGAACATTTATTTGATATATAATTGTTTACCGACTAAAGAAGAGGAGTAAGAATCAATGATAGCTGCTCTATCTGCTGGTATAGCCCCTGCTGTAGCTTTTATGACGTTTATTTATTTGCGAGACCGTATCACAGAGCCGCTTTGGCTGATAGTACGTATGTTTATCGCCGGCGCATTGATTGTGTTGCCGATTATGTTTATTCAGTATGGTATTCATGCGGAGCTGGATAATATCCCGATTGTTGCAGAAGCTTTTCTATTTAGTGCGTTTCTGGAAGAGTTCTTCAAATGGTTTATGTTCATGTTCTTAATTTATCAGCATGATGAATTTGATAACCATTACGATGGAATTGTGTATGCCAGTGCAATCAGTTTAGGATTTGCTTCCTTGGAAAATGTATTTTATTTATTATCAAATGGAGTTGAATTTGCATGGATGCGTGCACTGTATCCTGTTTCTTCACACGCTTTGTTTGGAATTATTATGGGATATTATTTAGGAAAAGCAAAAATGAAACCAAAAAACAAACACAAATACTTGACGATTGCCTTTGTACTTCCATTTCTGCTGCATGGAATATATAACTACATATTACTCGGATTAAATCAATTTATTATTATCCTGTCGATATTTTTAGCTGGTGTATGGGTTTTTGCGATTTATCGTTTAAAGCATGCCAGAATGTATGATATCCGTTTCCTCCCAGACAAAATGTATAAAAGTAATAGATAAGAAGCTGACGAAATAGTTGTTCGTCAGCTTTTTTGTGGCAAAAAGACGATTAAAACCGGCATGAAACAGGACAGAAAATGTATCCGCGAGAAAGCAATTAATTCGATTTTCATTGTTTATGAATAAAAAGAGGAATTGCACAAAAAATAGACGTAAATAAAACGAAACTTCATTCAGCTTAAGATTATCTGCTGGATGTTAGTTGAGTGGTTCAGGGAGTTAGCGCCTGTTATCTCCAACCTCAATAAATATATTTTCACTCTCTATTTCGAGGCAGGAGTTTTACGGGCGGTTCTCCGTGAGAAAATTTCTCATTTGCCAATCTTTTGCCGGCTATCCCTTTAAATATTAGAAGCAGCTGGTATGAAAAGAAAGGTTTATAGGAAGAAAATGGAGGCATCAATATGAAAAGACATCGCAAGCCTATGATTTTTAGCTTTACCCTTTTTATATTTCTATCTGCATTTATTTTTGCAAAACCAGAACAGACAAGTGCATTTAGTGATCAAGTGATTCAACAAGGAGCAGTTGGAGATGACGTTATTGAATTACAAGCCAGATTAAAACATATCGGTTTTTATAATGGCAAAATAGACGGTGTTTTTGGCTGGGGAACTTACTGGGCTTTAAGAAATTTTCAATATGAATTTGGAATGGAAATCGATGGGCTGGCCGGGCAGGCAGTAAAGGATAAGCTGACGCAGGCGACAGAATTCGATAAAGAGAAGGTGAAGCAAGAAATGTATGGGACTGGCTCTGCTCCATCCGGAGGGAATAATGGAGGAGAAGAAAGTACCCCTACCAGCTCGGTAAATGTCCCGCAAGGATATTCTAATAATGATATCCAGCTAATGGCAAACGCAGTATATGGAGAAGCAAGGGGAGAGCCTTATGAAGGCCAAGTGGCAGTTGCAGCAGTTATCCTCAATCGGGTAAACAGTGAGCTGTTTCCTGATACAGTATCCGGAGTTATCTTTGAACCGAGAGCATTTACAGCAGTGGCGGATGGGCAGATATGGCTGGAGCCGAATGATCAGGCCCGAGAAGCAGTGCTGGATGCGATTAATGGTTGGGACCCCTCTGGTAATGCACTCTATTATTTCAATCCAGATACCGCAACTTCAGGATGGATTTGGACCAGACCACAGATTAAGACAATTGGAAAACATATATTCTGCAGTTAGAAAGGTGTGAAATGAAATGTATCGTTGGATTACCATTACATTGTTAACCGTAGCCCTTATTTCTGTTTCCATTTGGGGCTACCAGACAAATAAACAAAAAAATGATTTATACGTTCAAGCAGAAAATGAATATCAGAGATCCTTCCATGAACTCACCTACAATATGGATGTGTTAAACGACCAGATTGGGACCTCACTGGCAATGAATTCGCCAGATAAATTATCACCGCAGTTTGTCGATATTTGGCGAATCAGTTCCAATGCACATGCCAATACCGGGCATTTGCCAATGGGATTGTTGCCAATTCATAAAACAGAGCAATTTCTCTCAGAGTTAGGAGATTTCACTTATCAGACGGCTGTTCGTGACTTGGATAACGACCCATTAACAGAGGAAGAAACAGCGCAGCTGGAAGAATTCTATCAACAATCTGGAGAAATACGGGATGAACTCAGAGAAGCGCAGCATCACTCCTTAAGTGATGGTTCGAAATGGATGGACGTAGAACAAGCATTATTAAATACAAATGACGAAAAAGATAATGATATGGTCAATAGCTTCCAAGCGGTAGAAGAAACTTTTGATACCTCTACGGAGGAAACGCCTGAAAACAGTACAACCAGTACAGAAACGGAAGAACATTCTTATAAAAATATAGCAGGTCAAGATCTTTCAGAAGAAGAAGCCATGAAGGAAGCCGAAAAGCTTTTTGGCAAAGAAGACGGGACCGATTGGACGGTTACAAAATCTGGGGACGGGGCATTAACGCCAATGTATAGTGTCTCCTATGATGAAAATGGGGAAAGAGGCTACGCAGATTTAACTGTGCAGGGCGGCCATCCGCTTAACTTATTAGTTTCAAGAGAAATAGGCGGCAAGCAATTAAGCTTGAATGAAGGGTTTGAAATAGCAAAGGATTACCTTTCAGAGTTGGGATTTGATGAAATGGAGCTTTTCCAGAGCAGTGAATATGATCAAGTCGGTATATATTCTTTTGTCTATGAAGATGATGGAGTTCGAGTTTTTTCGGATGCTGTCGAGGTGAAGGTAGCTTTAGATAATGGAGATATTACCGGTCTGACGGCAAATAATTACTTTAAAAATCATACAGAACGGGATATACCAGAACCGGCTATTTCAGAAGAAGAAGCACGTGATGCAGTAAATCAGGGTGTGAAAATTCAAGAAAATCATCTAGCGATTATTGATGATAATCAGGGTGAAGAGATTCTCACCTATGAATTTTTAGGAACCAGAGATGACGCGACGTATCGCATATTTATTAATGCTGAAACAGGGGAAGAAGAGAAAATTGAGAAAATGACAGATGCGGAAATTAATTACAATTCTGTAATATAAGTAAAAACATTCTTAATAGTAACCGCCTTCGAGAATTTATTTTATACATTTTCGAAGGCAATTTTCTTTGTTATTCTTACAAATAAGAAGTCTTATGGAGCGTCTGACTTTAGAATCCTGAAAGCAGAGATATAGAAATGTTCAAGAAAAATTGCAGGTGTTCTCGACTGTTTAATAAATTGGGAATATGTTATGATAGAGTAGTGTAGAACTCGCTTGGCAATTGTCAGGCTTTTTAATGGCAGGAGTGAAGAGAATGGAGCTTATTTCAATTGCAATTGACGGTCCGGCAGCAGCTGGAAAGAGTACGGTTGCTAAACAGATTGCAAAAAAGCTGGGTATTATTTATGTGGATACTGGAGCGATGTATAGGGCGCTTACTTATCAGACCCTGCAGGAGAATATTGATCTGGAAGATGAAAAAGCGGTCATGGAAATTTTAAATAAGATTGATATCAGGCTTGCACAGGATAAAGAAGGACAGCGTGTATTTATCAATGAGAAGGATGTCACGGAGGCAGTACGCTATCCGGATGTTACAGCGTCCGTTTCGGTTATTGCGAAGCATCCATTGGTTCGAAAAAAAATGGTGGCTGCTCAGCAAGAGCTTGCACAGGATAATAGTGTTGTCATGGACGGACGCGATATAGGATCGCATGTTTTGCCGGATGCGGATGTGAAAATATTTCTTATCGCTTCTGTAACAGAACGAGCCAAGCGCCGCTTCGAGGAAAACAGGCAAAAAGGCATCCCCGCTGATTTACATACACTGGAAAAAGAAATAGAAAAGCGGGATGAACTCGACTCTACCCGTGAGGCATCCCCGCTGGTCAAAGCGGAAGATGCGGTTGAATTGGATACTACTTCCTTATCCATTGATGATGTGACAAATAAAATTCTCGAGATATGCCAGCCATTCATTGAAAAACTTGGCATTCGCTAACGTGTTGCTTTTTTGGAATACCTTGGACTCTGAAGGGTAAGCTTGTTAACGAATACCTTCGTTGTTAATTGTATGTGAATGGGGGAATAACCTTCCCCTGTTCCATGCAAAAGTTTAAAAACCGGAGGCGGGCCTCCATGCTGTATTATTTGGGTAAATTTTTAATAAGTATTCTTTTTTATCCGTTATTTCGAGTTAAAGTGACTGGCAGACAGCATATACCGAAAAAAGGACCAGTCATTATTTGTTCCAATCATACTTCTAACCTTGACCCGCCTGTGGTAGGAATGACAGCATCTAGAACAATCCATTTTATGGCAAAGGAAGAGCTTTTCAGCGGAAAAATCTTAGGTGGTATCTTAAAAAGGGTCCACGCTTTTCCGGTCAATCGGGGCCTGGCTGACCGGAATGCTTTAAGAGGCGGCCTGAAAATTTTAGAAGAGGGAGGAACGCTCGGCTTGTTTCCGGAGGGGACAAGAAGTAAGGATGGCAAACCGGGAAACGCATTGCCTGGAGTCGGCTTTTTTGCACTCCGATCACAACGGAAGTCGTTCCCTGTGTCATTATGAGTGATTATAAATTATTTCGTCGGACGAAGGTTGTTTATGGAAAACCAATGGATGCAGAAGCTTTTCGAAAAAATAAATCTTCTGCAAAAGAAATGTCAGAGGGAATTATGGAAGAAATCAGAAATTTATACGAAATTCATAAAAATTAATTGACTTTACTTGACAAATAAAACTAATTATTAGAAGTTATAGGTAGAACATATGAATAATCTTTTTCTATTCGAATGTGTGAATAGGCGAACTGTAACTAGGAGGCTAAGGATATGAGTGAAGAAAATAAAGACCTTCAAGCATTAGAAGTTGGTGCTACAGTGACGGGAACAGTTGTAAAATTAGAAGAAAAACAAGTTCTTGTTGATATCGGATATAAAACAGAAGGTATTTTACCGATAAGCGAACTTTCCACGCTCCATGTAGAGTCTACAACTGATGTGTTAGCTGAAGGGGAAGAAGTCACTTTAAAAGTAAAGAAAATCGATGATGATGAAGTTGTATTATCAAAAAAAGCTGTAGATGCAGAACAATCCTGGGAAGAGCTTGAAAGAAAATATGAACAGGGTGAGACTTTTGAGACAACAGTGAAGGAAGTTGTTAAAGGCGGACTAGTTGTGGATGTAGGAGTACGCGGCTTTATTCCTGCCTCTTTAGTTGAAACCTATTACGTGGAAGATTTCAGTGATTATTTAGATCGTACGTTAAAAGTGAAAATCACGGATATGGACCGGACCCAAAACCGGGTGATCTTATCCCATCGTGCGATTGTAGAGGAAGAAGAAAAAGACAGAAAAGAAAAAGTTCTGCAATCATTAAACCCTGGTGATGTAATTGAGGGTGTCGTACAACGTATTACCAATTTTGGTGTATTTGTTGATTTAGGAGGAGTTGATGGGCTTGTCCATATCTCCCAATTAGCGCATGAGCATGTTGAAAAAGCTTCAGATGTTGTTTCTGAAGGAGATAAAATCAAAGTAGAAGTTATTTCTGTCGATTTAGACAGTGAACGTATCTCTTTATCTCATAAAAATACGCTCCCTGGACCTTGGGCAGAAGTAAGTGAAAAAATTAAACCTGGTTCCACTGCAGAAGGTGTTGTCAAGAGACTGGTCAGCTTTGGAGCATTTGTTGAACTATTGCCTGGTGTTGAAGGCCTTGTTCATATTTCTCAAATTGCCAACCGTCATATCGGCACACCACAGGAAGTCCTTGAAATTGGACAGCCTGTTACAGTGAAGGTATTAGATGTGAATGAAGAAGAACAGCGCATTTCTTTAAGCATCAAAGAATTGGAGCAGGAACAAGAAGAAAAAGAATACAAGCAATATGAAAAATCCGATGATCAGCCCGGCTTTCAGCTTGGTGATGTGATTGGAAATAAATTAGATAAATACAAAAAATAATAACAATAATCATTAGAAAACGAAGAATGCCGCCCAGAGTTTTGGTGACATTCTTCGTTTTTTCTTTACTGCTAAAAAGCTGCATATCAATGTGCAGCTTTTTTAGTACAATAAGGCCGAGTGAATAGGGGTTTTATAAATAATCCGTTTAAAAAAAGCCATACTAACACATAAGAAAAAGAGGTGGTTTGTATGGAAATTGAATATTACGCACAAGCAATTTTATTTGGAGTGGTTGCAGGGACACTGGCCAGATTAATCACATTACGTAGTGATTATAGGCAGTATCCTACCTATCTGCATGGCCGGATTATTCACTTATCATTAGGATTTATAGCTGCGTCACTTGGTGCATTGGCTATTCCTGCTTTATTGGAAATGGAATTTACTGCTGTAACCTTCTTAACGGTAGCCGCAACTCAATTTAGAGATGTCCGGAATATGGAGCGAAATACGTTAACAGAATTGGATCAATTCGAACTGGTCTCCAGAGGCAGCACGTACATTGAAGGAATTGCTATTTCTTTTGAAGGAAGAAATTATCTTGTTATGTTTGCAGCCTTTTTAACAACGTTTGCTTATATAAATTGGGGGTGGTTTCCTTCCACCGTTGTTGGTGTATTAACCATCGTTGCAGCGCTTAGCTTTATGAGCGGGTCTTCGTTAAGAGACATTGTCGAAATCGAAGAATCAGATATCTCCTTTGACGGGGCCGGCTTGTATGTTGATAATATTTATATTATGAATATCGGGATAGAAGAAAGACAGGAAGAGATTTTAAAATATGGAATGGGGTTTATCCTCACACCAAAAAATATAAATGTTATCACTACGATCAGCAACCTGGGTCAGCGGCAGGCCATATTACATGATGTTTCTGCTACTTTAGGAATTTATAAAGATTCGGGAACCCCTGCTTTAGCCCCTTTGATAAAACGTGATCTTGATGACGGTAGGCTGGGTGTTTTTATTTTACCGCTTGTCCGGGATGCAGATCTGGCTAAAAAAGTAATCGGCTCGGTTCCTGTATTAGAAAATGCGATTAAAATGCCTTCAGAAGCTACATTTTTAAAAGGGGGTAAAAAGTAAATGATTGTCGAAAAAGCGATTTTAGCTGTCATCACTACTAAAGAAGAGCAAGTTGGAGGAGGAGCTCCTATCTTTATCTGTGCCTCGAATGAGGAGCTTCAGTTATTTTCAACCAATCTGGAAGCGATTATGGACGGCATTGCACATCGTTTGAGTGATGAGGTCTATATTATTGTAAAACACTAAAAGTAAGAGGCTGCCTTAAATAAAATCATTTTGAACAAGCGTTAATATATTTCGTTGTGGAACTTTCCTACTTTTGCTAGAATAAAGACAGAGATGCAGTGAGATTGTGTATTACTGGGTCGTATAACCTGCTGATATTTTAGAAGGAATTTTGAAAAAAGAGAGGATGTTCCTTACGTGAGGAAATCTGTAGTAGCAATTGTTGGTAGACCAAATGTTGGTAAATCAACGATATTTAATCGATTAGTTGGAGAAAGAATTTCTATCGTGGAAGATACACCTGGTGTAACCCGCGATCGTATTTATTCGGAAGCAGAATGGTTAAATCAAACATTTAACATAATAGATACTGGCGGTATTGAAATGGTCGATGAGCCATTATTAAATCAAATGAGACAGCAGGCTGAAATTGCCATTGATGAAGCAGATGTTATTATTTTTATGCTTAACGGCAGAGAAGGTATTACTGCGGCCGATGAAGAGGTTGCAAAGCTTTTATTCAAATCCAATAAGCCGGTTGTTTTAGCCGTGAATAAGATGGACAACCCCGAAATGCGTGAAATGGTGTATGAGTTTTATGCCTTGGGATTTGGACAGCCGTTTCCTATTTCCGGAACACATGGTCTCGGGCTGGGAGATATGCTGGATGAAGTAGTGGCTCACTTTCCGGAAAATGAGGAAACAGAAAAAGAGGACGATACGATTTACTTTAGTTTAATCGGCCGACCAAATGTAGGAAAGTCCTCCCTGGTAAATGCTTTATTAAATGAAAATCGCGTGATTGTAAGTGAAATAGAAGGCACAACCAGAGATGCTATCGATACGAAATTACGTAAAGATGACCAAGATTTTGTGATTATTGATACAGCTGGAATGCGTAAACGCGGTAAGGTTTATGAAAGCACAGAGAAATACAGCGTTTTAAGGGCGCTGCGGGCGATTGAACGCTCAGACGTGGTCTTGGTATTAATTGACGCAGAAACGGGCATCAGAGAGCAGGATAAGAAGATTGCGGGTTATGCACACGAGGCAGGCCGGGCAATTGTTATCGTTGTAAACAAGTGGGATACGGTGGACAGTGACGAAAAAGCAATGAAGGATTTTGAAACAAAAATCCGGGCGCATTTTCAGTATTTAGATTATGCACCAATTGTATTTTTGTCTGCAAAAACAAAAAAACGGCTTCATACGCTGATTCCAATGGTTCAATTAGCAAGCGAAAATCATTCGAAGCGTGTTCAGACAAATGTTCTCAATGACGTGATTATGGATGCCATTGCAATGAATCCGACGCCAACATTGAAGGGGAGAAGGCTGAAAGTGTTATATGCGACACAGGTAGCTGTGAAACCGCCTAGCTTTGTCGTGTTTGTGAATGACCCGGAACTCATGCATTTTTCTTATGAACGATTTTTAGAGAATAAAATTAGAGATGCTTTTGATTTTGCAGGAACTCCGATAAAAATATTTGCACGGCGGAGACAGTAAAGGGGAGAGATACGATGCGTAAGGTTGCAGTACTTGGAGCAGGCAGCTGGGGAACAGCACTTGCAATAGTTTTAGCTGATAATGGGCATGAGGTGCGATTGTGGGCACATCGACAGGAGCATGTAGACGAAATCAACCAAACTCGCCGGAATAACAAATACCTGGACGTTGATATTCCCGACGCTATAACTGCATTTCATGACATGAAGGAAGCTGTAAAAGATGCAGATGCAGTTGTTATCGTTGTTCCGACAAAAGCAATTCGTGAGGTTTGTCAGCAGTTAAAAGATGATATTCATTCAAGCACACAGATTATCCATGCGACAAAAGGGATTGAGCCCGGTTCGTTGAAACGTGTATCTGAAATGATTTCGGAGGAGATTCCTGATTTCCCTTATGAGAACATTGTGGTGTTATCCGGACCGAGTCATGCAGAAGAGGTGGCATTGCGTCATCCGACGACAGTATCTGTATCAGCAGTCAATCTGGACAGGGCCCGTCAAGCGCAAGATTTATTCAACAGTGAAAATTTACGTGTTTATACAAGCGATGATATTTTGGGGATCGAAGTCGGAGGAGCTCTCAAAAATATTATTGCATTAGGAGCCGGTATTTCAGATGGTCTCGGCTATGGAGATAATGCAAAAGCAGCTTTGATTACACGCGGTTTAGCCGAAATTGCCCGCCTTGGTACATCCTTGGGAGCTAATCCATTAAGCTTCCTTGGTCTGTCAGGTGTAGGAGATTTGATTGTTACCTGTACAAGTGTCCACAGCAGAAACTGGAGAGCTGGAAACCTGTTAGGTAAGGGGATGAATCTCGACCAGGTTTTAGAAGAAATGGGCATGGTGGTAGAAGGTGTCCGGACAGTGCAGGCAGCACACCAATTTGCGGAAGAGCAGGGTGTTGAGATGCCGATTACCCAAGGAATCTTCCAAGTGCTTTTTGAGGATAAAAAACCAAAGGACGTTGTAGACGAATTAATGAGCCGGAATAAGCGTCAGGAAATGGATGATATAAGCAATCTTTTAAAAGAACGTTATTCGGATAAGTAACACATAACTTTCCTTCTTGCATATACTGTGACGAATGAACTGCAAGGAGGAAATCATGTGAATAATTTTCAAAAAGGTATGTTTGATAAGATACAAAAGAACACAAACATTCGTCCTGAGGAAGTCTATAAAGTAGCTGATTCGGTAAAGCATGCAAATTTTTCGGATGAAAAAACCGTTCGAAATCTTGTGAGACAGCTTTCACAGATGGCAGGTAAACCCCTTTCAAAAGAAAAAGAAGACAAAATTGTACAATCCATTGTCAAAAATAAAATGCCTGGGGATGTCAATTCGTTAAATAATTTATTTAAGAAATAGGTTTTTATCACAGTATAACTGGCTGTGCAATTCCCGTGTCACGAAAATGAGAGAACTCGAAAATTCTATGCGGGAATAGTGGCAGCCAGTAGTGGCCTGATACATCGGGTCTGCAGGATGTATGCTACAAAGGCGCCCAAGATAACATTTTACGATGGGGCGAGTAACCGCGGTCCCAGCCTTTGTTCTTTATTCAGCGGGGATAAAAAAATCTCCGCTGAATAAAGTTTCACTTTATAGGCAGTTGAGTATACAGATTTTCAAAATACTGCATAAGATAAATCGCACCAGCATTCAAGGAATAGAGTTGCTGAGGATATTATTTAGTCAACCTGTGGTGAAGATACCCCCTTTGCCGCAGGTTTTTATATGAAGAAAAGACAATTTCAACTGAATGCGAAAGAAAGCGTTTAAAATGTTCAATGTTTCGTCAGTTATCTTAGAGTACATCGCCCAGAAGTTATGTTATAATAGCATCTGGTAAAATGTATTTTGATTGAAATAGGGGTGAACGCTTTGTCAGTATCCATGTTAATGATGTATATATCCTTTGTCGGGATGTTTTTATTAATCTTAGCTACAGGCTTGATTGTCTGGAGCAGAACAAAGCTGCGAGGCTGGTTTGGCAGTATTATTACATTTTTAGCTTATATAAGTCTCGTCAGCGGTGCTTTGATTATTTTATATGTTACATTTAGTGGACCAACAAGATAGGAAAAGGAGTTTCATGATGAAATATACATATTTATTGACGATACCCTTTATGTTCTTGCTTTTAAGCGGCTGTATGTATCCTCAAAGCGAGCGGTCGGAAAATCAGATTCCGAATGAAGAACAGTTAGCTGTTGTCCAGCAGGCAGTTGAAACCTATAGAGAAGAGGAAGATGGTTTAGTGCCGATTCAGACGAAAGACAGCGACACACATATCTTTGAAAAGTATTTGATTGATTTTAAGCAGATGCTGGAGAAAGGTTATTTGTCTGAACTGCCTGGAAACTCTTTTGAAGAGGGCGGCGTCTATCAGTATACGATTATTGACCCGGAAGACGATTTGCAAGTCCGCCTTATTGATTTACAAACCACGGAGCAATTGCGAAGCGTCAATGTACGATTAGACGTTTACAGGCAAGAGCACACATATCCAGCTTACGGACAGCAGATCACAGATCAAATATATACGGTGGATTATGAAAAGCTCGGATTAAGTGAACCGCCGACTGCGAAAAGTCCTTATTCGCAGGCTGATTTGCCGATTGTGATGGATTTAGACGGCAAATTATATATTGATTATTCTTATGATTTGAATCAGGCGCTGGAAGAGGATAATCATGGCTATGAAGAGGGCGATGATATCCGTTATCTTTTAGTGGATAATTATCCGTTTGTTCCAGCATATTCCCTGCCTTATACCGTAGAAGATGGACAAGCCGTATTTATGGAAGAAGACTAAATAGAAAAGCCATGCAGTTTCAATAATTGAACTGTATGGCTTTTTTTGAAGAATAAGAATGTTTATAAAAATAGCCGCTCCGGAAAAACACTACGCTTTCCATGGGCTTGCGCTCAGCTTCCTTTAAAGAAAACTTGCTGATTGGCAAGCCGTCAGGCGCAGACAGAAGCATAGTCGCACTTATGCCCCGCGGGTAGAAAAAAAGAAGTTCACTTTTTTTCTGCGGTGTCTTCACACTGGGACTGGGACTGCGATTACTCGTCCCATCGAAGAGCTTTTGCGATTACTTGCCCCACCGAAGACCATTGCGCTTTCCCATAGGAGTCTCCGTGTTTTTCCACCGCTAGAATCAGCTTCATTTCTTTGAAAGAAAGCAAATAAAACATATTTCTTCAAAGATGGGAGCGGAGGGAAGTCGACTCCTGCGGGATAAGCAACAGGTGAAGACCCCGCAGGAAGCGGTTTTCTTCCGAGGAGGCTGAACGTTGCCCGCGGAAAGCGACTTCCCGCAGCGGACATCGCTTCGGCGAGGACACCGGTGATTTAAAGACCAACCAATATTCTTGGTTTTCTTTGTCGTCTTCAAACAAAACAGAATAAATAGATTCATGCTGCATATACATGAGATATAAAGTTTGTTTATAAACACCTGTGTTTTATTTGTAGCTTGCTTAGAGGACCTTTTAAAGTCAAATATGACGTCTGATGGACGTGTGATAAAAATGTGTAAAACTTAGTCATAATCTAATAGGACAACGTCATAGACTGTTAGTGTCCAACTATTACGGGTGATGTATATCAAAGTACGGAGATCGGGAGGGGATCTTTTGGAAAAAACAGATATTTTTAAGGATATATCGAAACGTACAAATGGCGACATATATCTTGGAATCGTCGGAGCAGTCCGTACGGGAAAGTCCACCTTTATTAAGAAATTCATGGAGTTGGTTGTACTTCCTAATATTGAAAGTGAAAGTGAAAGAGCAAGAGCACATGATGAATTACCGCAGAGCGCAGCAGGAAAAACCATTATGACAACAGAACCAAAGTTTGTTCCGAATCAGGCTGTTCAAGTAAATGTGGAAGATGGATTAGATGTAAATGTCCGTCTTGTTGATTGTGTTGGATACGCTGTAGAAGGGGCGAAAGGGTTTGAGGACGAAAATGGCCCGCGTATGATTCATACACCGTGGTACGAGGACCCTATCCCGTTTCATGATGCAGCAGAAATAGGAACCCGTAAAGTAATTCAGGAGCATTCTACCATTGGCGTTGTCGTGACAACAGACGGTACTATCGGTGAAATAGATAGAGAAGACTATATTGAAGCTGAGACAAGAGTGATTGAAGAGTTAAAAGAGGTTGGCAAGCCATTTATTATAGTAATCAATTCTACAGAACCGCACAGTCAAAAAACAACTTTGCTTCGGGAAGAGCTGACGGAGCAGCATGATATTCCGGTATTAGCGATGAGCGTAGAAACAATGACAGAACATGATGTCTATAGTGTACTGCGTGAAGCATTATTCGAATTTCCGGTACTTGAGGTAAATGTAAACCTGCCTAGCTGGGTAATGGTTTTAAAAGAAGATCACTGGCTTCGTCAAAATTATCAGGAGGCCATTCAAGATACCGTAAAGGATATAAAACGCTTGCGTGATGTCGACCATATCGTTGGCCATTTCAGAGATTATGAACATATTGAAGGTGCCAATTTAGCAGGGATGGAGATGGGCGAGGGTATTGCCGAAATCGACTTGCATGCCCCTGATCAGTTATATGACCATGTTCTGAAGGAGATTGTCGGGGAGGAGATTCGAGGTAAAGACCATTTATTAGAGCTAATGCAGGATTTTGCCTATGCGAAAAGAGAGTATGATCAAGTTTCAGGTGCTCTGCAAATGGTAAAACAAACCGGCTATGGTATTGCTGCTCCCAGTTTAGAGGATATGCAGCTGGATGAACCGGAAATCATCCGTCAGGGCTCCAGGTTCGGTGTCCGTCTGAAAGCTGTTGCCCCGTCTATTCATATGATTCGGGTCGAAGTAGAATCTGAATTCTCTCCTATTATCGGAACCGAAAAACAAAGTGAAGAGCTGGTCCGTTATCTGATGCAGGATTTTGAAGAAGATCCGCTGTCTATCTGGGAATCAGATATTTTTGGCAGATCGCTCAGTTCGATTGTCAGAGAAGGTATTCAAGCTAAAATCTCGTTAATGCCAGAGAATGCAAGATATAAATTAAAAGATACCCTAGAGAGAATTATTAACGAAGGGTCAGGCGGTTTAATCGCTATTATTTTATAAAAAAACACTTCTCGATAAGCAGCTAAATTGATAGCTGTTTATTTTTTTTATAATTTTTTTGTCAGAACGGCTAAAAAATCTGCAAAACACCGTATAGATTTATGGAAAGGTGACAATGCTTGTTGCATAAGAGTTTAGCCTGTTTCTCTTAAGAAAAAGGAATTTTTATGTAAAATCTCAATAAATTCTAGAGAAATCGATAGTTTTTGTTGAATTTTATTCCAAACTCGTTTATTATAAGCCTTGTCATCACATATTAGGGTGACTTTGATGAAACAGACCATGGGATAGGCAGACTAACTAGCCTATTTGTCTAAAGAACATCCTGGGAGGAGGTGAATGTCATGAATAAAACAGATTTAGTAAATGCTGTGGCTGAGAAGAGCGATCTTTCAAAAAAGGATGCAACAAAAGCTGTGGATGCAGTATTTGATGCAGTCATGGATTCACTGAAGAATGGTGAAAAAGTACAACTAATCGGTTTTGGTAACTTTGAAGTTCGTGAACGTTCTGCACGTAAAGGACGCAATCCACAAACAGGAGAAGAAATCGAAATTCCTGCAAGCAAAGTTCCTGCTTTCAAACCAGGTAAAGCTCTTAAGGATAGTGTAAAATAATATTTTACATATCCGGACAGGAGTGTACAAAAGGGAGGGATACGTTGATAAACGTGTCCCTTTCCTTATTTCTGCATGAGAAAAGCATCAAGGGGCTGAACAGCCTATTAAAGCAAAGATGTTATTTAAATAGATTTATTTTACATAAAGAATTCCATTTAAGGAGGAGTAATGTATGAATGATCAGAACGCAAAAGCAGATTATTTCGTTATTAAAGCATTAGAAGACGGTGTTCATGTTATTGGCCTGACGCGTGGAAGCAATACAAAATTCCATCATTCTGAAAAACTGGACCAAGGCGAAATTATGATTGCTCAATTCACAGAACATACTTCTGCTATTAAAGTTCGCGGTAAAGCACTTATTCAAACAAGTCATGGCGAAATAGAAAATTAATATAATAACATCCCCTTATTAGTATTTTACGAAGTGATCCATAGCCTCGCTCAAAAACAACTCCACCTGAAGAAAGTTAGGAAACAGCTGGAAGGTTATTTGTTTTCCAGTCCATGTGAGATAAAGACTTGTTCATTTCTGTGAGCAGCGGCGATGTTTCGATGCCGAAAAATATTCTGGATATTGTTTCTCTGACAGAAGCAGTTGGAATAGGGGTTTTTATTTTTTTGCACGATAGGACAGGATAAGAAAGGCTGTGGATTCGCTGAAAAACAAGCGAATGCGAGGTTTTCTAAGACCAAGCCTATAATAGAATAAGTTCTTTCGTTTTTATAACATTTAAAATGTGCTATAATAGCTAGAGCAAAGAAAGGCTGAAAGGGTCCGGGTGATAGTGTTGACTACATTTATTACAACAGATAGAGGTTATAGAAAAATACTGGAAAATAAATTATATGATTCTTACATTCATAAGCATATACGTTATCCAGTGATCGATGAAGAAAAGTGGAATTTATTGCTATTTCTTGTTGAACAACATAAATCATTAACTCCTTTGCAGCGTGAAAAGTATATTATTTCAACCATGCTTGTTCAAATCGCCCTGGATACACATGATTTTGTTCCGGTCAAACAACATGCTGATACAGAAAATGAAATGATTGAGAAGCAGCTTCAGGTCCTCTCAGGAGATTACTATAGCGGACTGTATTATTTATTGCTTGCAGAAGCGGGGGAAATTCAGTTTATCCAGATACTCGCGAATGCGATTCGTGAAATAAATGAACTAAAAGTTACTTTATACTATGAAGAACAATTACCGCTTGAAACCTGGTTAAATATCAAAATGAAATTAAATGCATCCGTGCTGGTACATGTTGCTAAATATCTGCATGATCCTGAATTAGAATCGATTATTCAAAACTGGCTGATGTATCGCCGTTTAGATACAGAAGAAGCAGATAACGGATATACTTTACTGCGCAAAGAGTGGGAAGCACGTAATAATAAAGCAACTTCGATTCCGCTGATTGACGGGAAATTGATTCGGGATTTTGAAAAAGCTGTTTACCGTGATGTTTCGGAATTATCCAGCTCTAGTTTATTTATGGAGCAATTTATTTATTCCCGGGAAACGAAAGAAATAAGAACGTCAAGACTTTAAAAGGAAGTGTAATGAATTATGGGTTTTTCATCCAAGGAAGAACGTGTCCATCACGTCTTTGAGAGAATATATGAAAACTACGATTCCATGAACTCGGTAATTTCGTTTAAACAGCATACGCTATGGCGTAAAGATGTTATGAAACGAATGCACGTATCGCCGGGAGACAGTGCATTGGACGTATGCTGCGGTACAGGAGACTGGGCTATTTCCTTAGCGAAAGCTGTCGGAGCTGAAGGAAAGGTCATAGGGCTTGATTTCAGTGAGAACATGCTGTCTATTGCCAGAGAAAAAGGAAAGCAGGAACAGCTGGATGAGATTGAATGGATGCATGGCAATGCGATGGAGCTTCCTTTTGATGACAATCAGTTTGATTACGTAACAATTGGCTTTGGCTTACGAAATGTTCCTGACTATATGGCGGTTTTAAAAGAAATGTACCGGGTGGTTAAACCGGGAGGAATGGTGGTTTGTCTGGAAACCTCTCAGCCTACACTGATTGGCTATAGGCAGTTATATTATTTTTATTTCCGTTTTATTATGCCGCTTTTTGGAAAAGTATTTGCGAAAAGCTATCAAGAATATTCCTGGCTGCAGGAATCCGCAAAGGATTTTCCAGGGAAGGACAAATTGAAGCAAATGTTCTTTGATGCAGGCTTCAAGCATGTCGATGTCAAAATGTATGCCGGTGGCGGTGCTGCGATGCATATGGGGCATAAATCTTAAAATAAAGAATGAATTTACTAGTAAAATAAGGTGACGTACATGAGACTACCAAAGATTTATGGATTTTTAACAAAAGATATGGACACTATTGAAAAAACATTACAGAAGAGCATTCAGGCTGAACATCCCGTACTTCGAGACGCTTCTACAGCATTATTGAAAGCAGGAGGGAAACGCATTCGTCCTGTTTTTGTTTTGCTTTCATGTCAAATAGGGGATTATGACTTTGAAAAAATACAAAAAGTTGCTGTAACGCTAGAGCTTATTCATATGGCAACGCTTGTTCATGATGACGTGATTGATGAAGCTGAGCTGCGTCGCGGGAAACCGACAACCGCTTCTCAATATGGAAACCGGATTGCAATGTACACAGGCGATTTCATTCTTGCAAGAGCTCTGGAAGAAATAACAAAAATAGATGATCCGAGAATACATACTTTATTATCCAAAACACTTGTTGAAGTATCCATTGGGGAAATTGAACAAATTCAATTTAAATACCAATGGAATCAAAATTTTCGGGACTATCTGCGCCGGATAAAACGGAAAACGGCATTACTGATAGCGTGCAGCTGCAAACTGGGTGCGCTCGTCGGCGGGTTAAGTGAACAGGATGCAAATAAAATGTATCGTTACGGCTATAATGTCGGCATGTCTTATCAAATTATTGACGATATCCTAGATTTTACATCTACTGCAAAAGAACTTGGGAAACCGGCAGGAAATGATTTATTACAGGGTAATATCACGCTCCCTGTTCTATATGCAATGGAGGATCAGGAATTAAGAAATCAATTGGTGACATTGATCAACAGCAATCAGGACATTGATGAAAAAACAATGCAGAAGCTGATTGCCTGCTTAAAAAATACAGATGCTATTCAAAGAAGTTATGCAGTCAGCGACCTTTATCTGCAAAAAGCGTTGAAATCTTTAGATGGCCTGAAATCGTCCAGGGCAAAGAAAAGTTTACAAGATATTGCTACTTTTATTGGAAAAAGGCGTTCCTGATTAAATAAAGATATTGTTATTTGTCTGATAATTTGTTACTATTTTAGAGGCTACATTTTTCATTTATTATAATTACATAGGGGCAGGGTGATTTTAATGGAAAGAACTTTTTTAATGGTAAAACCAGATGGTGTGCAGCGTAACTTAATTGGAGATATTGTTGCACGATTTGAACAAAAGGGGTTTAAATTAGCCGGAGCTAAATTAATGACAATATCTACAGATTTAGCTGAAACACATTATGGCGAGCATAAGGAGCGCCCATTCTTTGGGGAACTGGTTGATTTCATTACTTCCGGACCAGTTTTTGCCATGGTATGGGAAGGCGAAAATGTCGTTGCTTCTGCTCGTACCATGATGGGGAAAACGAATCCATCAGAAGCACTCCCGGGAACAATCCGGGGCGACTACGGCATTAATGTTGGCAAGAATATCATTCATGGTTCGGACTCTTTAGAAAGCGCTTCAAGAGAGATTGACCTCTTTTTTGACGAGAAGGAATTGAATTCTTATAACAAACAACAGGATGCGTGGATTTATTAAACTGAAAGCGTTGTCGAAACCTCCGTTAAATATACGGGGGTTTTTGCGTACAAGCAGAGGAGGTTAACGAATGAAAGATGATTATGATTTAATGAAGCAGAAGGTGCATCAATCACTTAAACTGAATTTGAGCTTATATAAAGAAGCGCAGATGAAACGAAGAATCACGACTTTAAGAGATAAACATGGTTTTAGAAGCTACATAGATTATTTTTCAGCCTGTCAAAAGGATACCAAGTTATTGGAAGAATTCACAGAGAAATTAACTATAAACGTATCGGAATTTTACCGGAATCCAAATCGATGGGATGTTCTGCAAAAAAAGATTATTCCAGAATTAACAAAAAATAAAAGAAAAATTACGATTTGGAGCGCTGCCTGTTCTACTGGGGAAGAGCCATATAGTCTCGCAATGATGCTGGAAGAATACTTTCCGGGTTTACGTTACCAGATTCGTGCTACAGATTTTGATCAGGCTGTTTTAAGCGCAGCAAAACAAGGAAACTATCAAGAGCGTTCTTTAAAAGAACTCCCGGCTGCTCTGAAGAAAAAGTATTTTACATCACAGGGGACCATTTTTCAAGTTGATCCGTCTTTAAGAAAGCATATTCGTTTTGAACGCCATAATCTATTAGAAGATACTTACCCTAGAGATGTAGATCTTATCGTCTGTCGAAATGTATTGATTTATTTTACCGATGAAGCAAAAAATAATATATTCCATCATTTTAATAAAGCATTAACGAAAGGAGGCTGCTTATTCGTCGGCAGTACAGAACAGATATTTAATGCAGAACAGTTTGGTTTTTATTTAGAAGACAGCTTTTTTTATCGGAAACAATAATTTATACTACCCGAAACGGGCTTTTATATGGTATAGTAATTAGAAAACTTTCAACTATTTAAAAGGGTAAAGTATATTCGATATTATCTAAAAAATATGACATGTTCATATTGCAAAATGTATGGATAATAACAACGTTTATACGTATCTTATTTTAATAGCTTTATAAAGATAAAGGAGAATGTGTAGTGCGCTACTTAACAGCTGGAGAATCACATGGAAAACAATTAACGACAATTATCGAGGGCCTGCCTTCACAGATGGAATTAAAGGCAGAAGATATTAATGAGAGCCTGCGCAGAAGACAAGGCGGGCATGGCAGAGGCAAGAGAATGCAAATTGAAAAAGATACGGTAGATATTACAAGCGGAGTACGTCACGGATATACATTGGGATCTCCTGTGTCACTGGTGATACATAATGATGATTTTAAGCATTGGACAGATATTATGGGAGCAGATCCGCTGGAGGACGGAGCCAAACTGCGCAGAGTCGTAACAAAACCTCGTCCGGGACATGCAGATTTAAATGGCGGTCTGAAATATGGGCATCGTGATATGCGTAATGTATTAGAACGCTCTTCTGCAAGAGAAACGGGCGCTCGAGTTGCTGCAGGTGCAGTGGCAAAATCACTTTTAGAGCAATTGGGTATCTATGTTACTGGATATGTGAAAGAAATCGCAGGGATTCGGGCAGAAGAAAAAAATGATTTAACAGCGAAAGAACGCGCTGAAATTTCTGGGGATTCTCCTGTAATGGTATTAGATTCTAATGTGGAACAGCCAATGATGGATGCAATAGATGAAGCGAAAAAAGTTGGCGACTCTATCGGCGGTATCTGTGAGGTTTATGTAGAGGGCCTGCCTGCCGGAATCGGTTCTTATGTGCATTATGATCGAAAGCTGGATAGCAAAATTGCAGCGAGTGTTGTCAGCATTAATGCTTTTAAAGGTGTGGAATTTGGAATCGGTTTTGAAGCAGCCCGCTTAAACGGCAGCGAAGTACATGATGAAATCGCATGGAATGAAGAAGATGGATATCATCGGACAACGAATCGTCTTGGCGGTTTGGAAGGCGGAATGAGTACAGGGATGCCAATCATTGTTCGCGGGGTAATGAAGCCTATACCTACATTGATGAAGCGCCCATTACAAAGTGTGGATATTGAATCCAAAGAACCATTTAAAGCAACAGTGGAAAGGTCCGATGCTTGTGCAGTACCGGCAGCTTCTGTGGTGATGGAGCATGTTGTCGCGTTTGAAATTGCAAAAGCCGTCACAGAACAATTTTCAAGTGACCGATTCCCGCAATTAAAACAGGCAATTGATCAGTACAGAGAAGAAATCAGGTGCTTCTAAATGAAACAATTAACAATCCAGTCCAGCCAGCGTAGCTATCCTATTGTGATGGAAGCTGGATTACGGTTTCACGTAAAGAAGTGGTTAAAGAAGGAATACAGCTCTATTTTGGTGATAACAGACGATAAAATAGCTGATAAATATTTACAGGATGTTGTAAGCAGCCTGGAGGGACAACACGTTTATTCTTACATTGTTCCAGCCGGGGAAGCTTCTAAAAACATGGATCAATATTACAAATTGCAGACAAAGGCAATCGAGAGCGGTTTAGATCGTAAATCGCTCATCATTGCTTTGGGCGGCGGTGTTATAGGTGATTTAGGCGGATTTGTTGCTGCAACCTTTATGCGTGGAATCGATTATATTCAAATGCCGACGACTATTTTAGCACATGACAGCAGTGTGGGCGGCAAAGTAGCTATCAATCATGAATCCGGTAAAAATCTGATTGGCTGTTTCTATCCTCCGGCAGCTGTTTTATATGACACAGAAACACTGGCATCTTTACCATACCGTGAAATTCGGAGTGGCTATGCTGAAATTTTAAAAGAAGGATTTATTTCTGATATTCATCTGACAGAAGAATTATTGTCGCTGTCTTTACAGCAGGTTACCACTGCGCAGCTGGAAAATCATTTAGAGGCTGGTATAAAAGTAAAAGCAGCTATCGTAGAAGATGATGAAAGAGAATCTGGTGTCCGGAAATATTTAAACCTCGGTCATACATTGGGACATGCGTTAGAAGCTAGATTGGGGTATGGAACGGTAACTCATGGAGAGGCCGTTGCGAATGGAATGCTATTTGCGCTTCATGTAAGCGAGGATATGTCAGGGGAAGAGCTCCCTTTTCATGAACTGCACCATTGGATGAAAATAAATGAATATCCTGTTATCGACATAGAAGAAAAGCGTATCGCCGAGCTCGTCAAAAGCATGAAGGCAGATAAAAAGTCCGTTTCCGGACATATTCAGATGGTATTACTGAACCAAGTGGGCGAGCCGACTGTCGCAAACTTACATGATTCCTCTGTGGAGGCTTATATCAGAACATATATAGAGAGGATGAACAAGCTATGACAAGAGGCGTGCGCGGTGCTACAACCGTAGAAAATAACGAAGCAAATGAAATTATTGAACATACCAGGGCACTGGTTCAGGAAATGGCAGAGAAAAATAATATTCAGGCAGAGGACGTTTCCCATGCTTTTATTTCAGTGACAAAGGACGTGAACGCAGCATTCCCTGCAAAAGCCTTACGTGACATTGAGGGATGGAAATATGTCCCAGTTATGTGTATGCAGGAAATCGATGTCCCCGGCAGCCTGCCCAAATGTATTCGAATTATGATGATTGTCAATACCGATAAACAGCAAAAAGAGGTTGAGCATACATTTCAAAGAGAGGCTGTAAAGCTGCGTCCGGATCTTTTAGAAAGAAAGGATAGTTAAGTAATGAGAAGCAAAGAAGTATTAAAACAGCTTAGTCCATATAAACAAGGGAAGCAGACAAAGGATATTCAAGAAGAATTCGGTCTTGATTATATCGTTAAATTGGCTTCTAATGAGAATCCTTATGGATTTTCAGATAAAGTGAAGGAAGTCTTCCAGATAAATGAGCCTGTATTTAATATCTATCCGGACGGCTATACATCTGAACTCCGCTATCTGATCAGCGAAAAATTAAATGTAAGACCGGAATCGCTTATTTTCGGAAGCGGTTCGGAGGAAATTATTCAGATGCTTTGCCGTTCTTATCTTACTGTAGGGGATCAGGTTATTATGGCAACACCGACATTCCCGCAATATAAGCATTATGCTTTAATCGAAGGTGCAGAAATCATAGAGCATCCTGTAAATGAGGATGGAAGTCATCCGCTTGATAAGATGCTTGACTCGATTCAGGATAATACAAAAATTATCTGGATTTGTACACCGAACAATCCAACAGGCACTGCGCTTTCCAAAGAAGAGCTGGAGGACTTTTTAAATAAATGCCCTTCAGATGTACTTATTGCTTTAGATGAGGCATATGTTGAATTTTTGCAGCCTGAGAAGGATTTAAATGCTCTGAAACTGTTGGATAAATATCCAAACCTGATTGTTTTACGTACATTTTCAAAAGCTTATGGACTGGCAGGACTGCGTATTGGCTATGGAATCGCCGATCCATTGATTGTGGAAACCTTAGATAAGGTCCGTGGTCCGTTTAATACAACGTCTGCAGCACAGCAGGCTGCTGTTATTGCCTTTTCAGACCAGGATTTTATTCAGCATACGTATCAGAAAAATAAAAAAGTATTAAAGCAATTTCAATCCTTTTTAACTTCCATCGGCTGGGATTATTATGAATCAGAAGCGAATTTCTTACTTGTGAAAACACCGGAAAGCGGAATGGATGCTTTTGATTATTTAATCAAGCATGGTTTTATTGTCCGACCTGGAGAATTATTAGGTATTCCAAATACCATTCGTGTTACGATTGGAAAAGAAGAGGATATGAAGGTATTGGAGAACGTACTAAGAGATTATCAAGAACAATTAAATTAGGTAAGGTGAATGTATGAAAAAGCAGCAGGTATTGATAGCTGGACTCGGCCTCATAGGCGGGTCCATTGCTAAAGCGATTAGAAAAGAGTCCGAACATTACATAATCGGTTTTGATGTAAACGAAAATACACTCCATTTTGCTTCGAATCATGGTATCATTGATGAAGCTTTTACCACTTTTGAAGAAGCTGCATTAAAGGCGGATATTATTATTATTTCTGCACCTATTTCAGAGACGATTCAGCTTGTTTCCAGACTGGATGACATTCCTTTCGAAAAAGATGTGATTGTCTCTGATACAGCGTCTGTAAAAGGTTCTGTACTTATTGCTGCAAATGGTTTAAGCAATAAAGCCATCCGTTTTATCGGCGGGCATCCAATGGCGGGCTCCCATAAGAAAGGGATTGAAGCGGCGAAGGAACATTTATTTGAGAATGCCATTTATGTTTTATCCCCTCTTGATAATGCAACTGAGGAGAATGTAGATACATTAAGAGACGTTTTATCTGCAACCAAAAGCAACTTTGTTGTATTGCAATCTGATGAACATGACGAAATGACAGGAGTTATTTCTCACTTTCCGCATCTTATAGCATCATCACTTGTCCATCAGGCGAGAAAATGGGAGAAAAAACACTCCTACCTTCCGAAGCTTGCAGCAGGCGGATTTCGGGATATTACCCGGATTGCCTCCAGTAACCCGGTGATGTGGCAGGATATTTTTTATCACAATCAATCGAAAATGTCTGCCATGCTGGATGATTGGATTGTTGAAATGGAGCAGCTGAAAAAGCTGATTGAAGATAATGAAAAAGAAGAGGTTATTACGTATTTAGACAGCGCCAAAAATTACCGTGATGGATTAAATGAAGGCGGACGCGGTGCAATTCCGGCGTTCTACGATGTTATCGTTGATATTGCAGACCAGCCGGGTGCCATAGCTGAAGTGGCGCTTATTCTGGCAAATGCATCATTAAGTATTAAAAACATTGAAATCCTTGAAGTACGGGAAGGAATTACTGGTGCACTGCGCTTGAGCTTTTACACAAAAGAAGCGCAAGAAGCCGGTCAGAAGATATTAAAACAACGTGGATTTGAAACGATGATCCAATCTTAACGGCAAGGAGGAGAACGTATTGTCGCATGTTCAATTTGAATACACCTCACCAAGATTAGAAGGTGAAGTTATCGTTCCTGGAGATAAGTCGATATCACATCGTTCTATTATTTTCGGGAGTATTTCACATGGAATTACAAAAATATCAAATTTCCTTGACGGGGAGGATTGTCACAGAACGATTGATGCTTTTCGGGAGATGGGAGTACAGATTGAAAAAGAAGGAAGCTCCGTACTCGTTCATGGGAATGGGTTAGAAGGATTAAAAAAGCCTGCTGGAGCATTCGATTTTGGTAATTCAGGGACCACGACCAGATTAATGCTGGGTCTATTATCTGGACTGCCATTTGAAACGAAGATTTTTGGGGATGCTTCTCTTACAAAGCGTCCGATGGATCGTGTGGTTACGCCATTAAGAGAAATGGGTGCTGCAATTCATGGGCAGGAAGATGGAAAATATCTCCCGATTACCGTTCATGGAGGCGCCTTAAAAGGAATTACCTACCGCCTTCCGGTGAAAAGCGCTCAAGTAAAATCAGCTGTTTTATTGGCAGGCTTGGTTGCAGAAGGAGAAACTGTCGTACAAGAAGACACTGAAACAAGAAACCATACAGAAGTTATGCTTCAAGCCTTTGGTGCTGATTTAAAGCAGAAGGAAGAAGGAATTGTCGTTACAAACAAAGGGAAGCTGACAGCTTGTGACGTGGAAGTCCCCGGCGACATTTCCTCAGCTGCTTTCTTTTTAGCTGCCGGAGCAATTGTGCCCGGAAGTACAGTTACGTTAAAGAACGTCGGTTTAAATGCGTCCCGGACGGGCATTTTAGATGTAGTCAAGCAAATGGGGGCAGTTATTACTGTTTCTAATGAGCGCACTACAGGCGGTGAAAAAATTGGTGATTTAACCATTAAATATACTGCCTTAAAAGGGACGACAGTAGAAGGGGAAGTCATCCCCCGCCTGATTGATGAAATTCCAATACTTGCCTTGCTGGCAACACAGGCAGAAGGAAAAACGGTAATCAAGGACGCCGAAGAACTGAAGGTAAAAGAAACAGACCGCATTGAAGCAGTGTGTCAAAATTTAACAACACTGGGAGCAAATATCACACCGACCGAGGACGGAATGATTATTGAAGGACCAACCCGTCTAACAGGCGGCACCATTTCCTCCTATATGGATCACCGGATTGCCATGATGGGTGTTATCGCAGCGCTCGTATCAGAAAGCCCGGTAAAAATGGATGAAAAAGACAGTATCAATATATCGTATCCGACATTTTTTGATGACCTGGAAGCAATTTTGCAATAACATTTTCGTATATTTAAATTCTGGCTACAGTTCTAGTTATTTGAACTGTAGCTATCTTTTTTGTATGATAAATTGGAAGCAAAAGAAACACAAAAAGAGAGGGGTTCTTTTAAATGAACACCATTCAACAAGCAATCGAACTGGCTGAAAAAAATGAAACAGAAAAGGCGTTAGCATTATTAAGTGATTACCAAAAAAACGCAGATGATGATTCTCTGTTTCAAATAGCTGAACTATACCTGCAGTGGGGATTTCTAATTGAATCTAGAACCATCCTCGAACAATTGATTGAAAAATATCCTGAAGAAACGTCGCTGAAGCTTACCTTATCTGATATTTTTATTGAATCCGAAGAAGATGAGCTGGCGATTACGATATTAAATGAAATTCCGGAAGAAGATGAAGGATATATTCAGGCGTTGATCCAACTTGCGGATTTATATCAGGCTCAGGGATTATTTGAAGTTTCGGAGCAAAAGCTGTTGGAAGCAAAGCATATCGACCCTCAAGAGAGCGTTATTGACTTTGCGCTCGGAGAATTATTCTTTTCTATCGGCGAATACCTAAAGGCTATCAACTACTATGAGCGCGTCTATGCGAAAGCAAAAGAAATAGGGAATGTTGCTATAGAAGACCGGCTTGGAGAAGCATATGCTGCTGCTGGTGAATATGAGAAAGCACTTGAATTTTACAAAGAAGAGGAAGACCCGGAACCGGATAATTTATTTAAATATGGAATCACCGCCCATCAGGCTGATCGTAATGACATCGCTATAAAAGCTTGGGAGCATGTGTTGGAAATCGATCAAGACTATTATGCGGCGTATACCCAGCTTGCCAATGTATATAAGGAACAAGGGACGCTGGAAGAAGCTTATAAAGTTGCGGAACAAGGTTTGGAAAGAGACTCCTATCAAAAAGAACTCTATTTCCTGGCTGGAGATATTGCTCACCAATTAGGGAGAAATGCGGAAAGTGAAGAGTATGTCAGGCAGGCTATCGCTTTAGAGCCGGATTATAAGGAAGCTGTCTTATTTTTGATTGAACTGCTTAAAGCAAGAGAAGCATTTGATGAGATTGTTGAATTAATCCAAAGTATTAAAAACTCTGGTGCAGAGGATGCACTCTATGATTGGGAACTGGCCAAAGCTTATGTTGAAATAGAATCGTTTGGTGATGCATTAAATAGCTATCAGGAAGCATATACTAGTTTACAGCATGACAGCGACTTTTTAAAAGAGTATGGCTATTTCCTGACCGAGGAAGGAAGACTGCAAGAAGCCATTCCAGTCCTGAAAGCATATCTCGGCCAGCAGCCTATTGATGAAGATGTGCGTGAGCATGTGGAACGCTTGGAACAAGATTTATTGTAGGTGACATGTCTAGCTTTTAGAGAGGAGAGAGGGGAGAGCGGAATGCTATCATCTGTAACTGCAAAAGATAAGAAGGACTTCATCCAGTGGTTTTTAAACCATTACCGCTTAAAAAAACGGGAAAGTGTATGGATACTTAATTACTTAGTAAACCATATGGATATTTTAGAACATGTGCATTTTGTTAGAGATGTAAAGTATTGTCCTAGAGGCGTAATGATTTCCAGTCGCTGTTCAGAGAAAATACCATTTCGATTTTACAAAAATCATCTGGTAACAACGGACGCAGAGAAAACTTTTCATGACATCCGGTTAAACAAACAGGAAGCGTTATTTATCCAATTAAATTTTCATCAGGCAAACCAAAGCGCTTATTATGCTGCTGTATTAGAAGAAAACCCATTCTTGCCGGATGATTACTATTTAACAAAAGATGACAAACAGACCACATCTGAATTATTGGATCAGCTCCTGATTAATCAAAAACAGGAACGTTTGCGGGAAGCGATTGATGAGGCTTTAGATTCGGGAAATCATACGAAATTTTTAGAGCTGACAAAAGAGTTAGAAAAACTGCTGAATAAATCATAAAGAGCAAGCTTAAAAACGTATAAATCAAATGATAATGTTTAAAAGCAACCTATATTTTTATGGGTTGTTTTTTTTCGTAACTCAAGTTTCATACATTAAAAAGTAACTTCATTTCCATAGAAACAGGAGTTACGGCGTTCCGTTTTGCTTTCCGACGTCCTGGGGCTGCGATTACTCGTCCCATCGAAAACATTTGTATGTCGGAAAGCGGAGTGGTTGGTTGCAGGAGCTATGGACCATCACCAATTCCAAAAAGGCCGGATATTTAATCAAAAAGTAAGCATGTAATGGAGAACATATTCATCCGGGAATAGCAAGATATATATGCTTATTCTTAGGTGTGAAAATTGAATTTGTAACAAATAGATTAAATATTATTCATCATGGATAGAATAAGAAAGATTGGCAAATAAGCTTGGAATCGCGAAAAAGAGACCGTGTTTGTCATGGCCTGGGCCTGTCTGTCTATCAGTTGTATTTGCTGACAATTTATCCTTTCCTATATGTGTGAAAAATTGTTACAATATAGGCAAGTATTTTGGAAGGGAGGATTGTTTATGAAATGGACAAGGGTTGATTTGCAGAAATATGAACAAGCGAAGGAGTATATTGATACAGTGATTGTACCGTTAGCACCTTTTCAAATTGGTGCTTTAGATGCTACTGCTAAAAATGCAGATCAGTATGAGATTTTAACGCTTTTTGCCAGAGAGCTGGAGAAAGAATTAATGGGCAGAATTATGCTTACTCCGACTTATACATACATCAACTCGGCAGAGAGGTCCGAAGAGGCAGAGCGATTAAATCAGTGGACAGCTCATTTTAACGAACAGCCTTTTAAACAGGTGCTCTATATCAGCTTTGATCCGTCTTGGCGAAAAATAGCCAATGATTTAGAAGGAGAATTTATTTGGCTTCCAACTATTCCTTTAAAAGATGCCGAACCAGCTGCAATAAAAGACATGATAAGAGACCAGACTATGCAAACAGCAGAATTAGTCAAGTCCTTTTGGTAGAGTAAAACAAAATTATCAAAACATTTACAGTTAACCTAGGATATATATTGACCGAACCAATAGTTTACGCTATCATTATTAGTGTCCTAGTAATCTGATTTTATCTTAAAAATGTCCGTGACTATTTGAACACAGAGGGGGGAAAACCATGAGTGATGAAAAACGCGATATATCCCGCAGACAATTTTTAAATTATACGCTTACAGGCGTAGGGGGCTTTATGGCTGCCGGTTTGCTGATATCACCTGTTCGGATGGCAATCGATCCTGTATTGAAGTCCGGTGAAGGCGGAGATTTTGCAAATGTTGGACTAGAAGTTTCTGAAATCACTTCTGATCCACAGCGTGTCGATTGGACTGTCGATCAGGTAGATGGCTGGTATGAATCAGAAGTAAATCAAACAGCCTGGGTATATCGAAATGATGATGACGAAATTGTTGCCTTTTCCCCAGTTTGTAAACATTTAGGTTGTTTTGTTTCTTGGGAAGGAAATGACGACTATCCAGAGGAGTACTTCTGTCCTTGCCACAATGGCCGTTATTACAAGAATGGGGTGAATGTTCCTGGAACACCGCCATTGCAACCGCTTGATGTTTATGAACAGGAAGAAAGGGATGGCATGCTGTTCCTAGGTAATATTAGACCACATGAGGAGGCGTAATAAACAATGTTACAGAAGATTTATGATTGGATCGATGATCGCATTGATATTACGCCAATATGGCGAGATATTGCCGATCACGAGGTTCCAGAGCACGTTAATCCAGCGCATCACTTTTCCGCATTTGTATACTGTTTTGGCGGATTAACATTCTTTGTAGTAGTAATCCAAATTCTTTCCGGTATGTTTTTAACAATGTATTATGTGCCGGATATTGAAAACGCATGGCAATCTGTTTACTACCTGCAGACAGAAGTAGCACATGCTCAAATTGTCCGCGGTATGCATCACTGGGGCGCTAGTGTCGTTGTCGTAATGCTATTATTACATACTTTACGGGTATTTTTCCAAGGGGCATATAAAAAACCTCGTGAGCTTAACTGGATGGTAGGAGTTCTTATCTTCTTTGTTATTCTGGGACTAGGCTTTACAGGCTACCTGCTTCCTTGGGACAACAAAGCGTACTTTGCGACTCAAGTGGGACTAGAAATCGCGGAACAAGTACCATTTATTGGAGAAGCTCTTAAAACGCTTCTAGCTGGGGATGCTACTATTGTTGGTGCACAAACCCTGACACGTTTCTTTGCAATCCATGTCTTCTTTTTACCGGGAGCATTGTTTGCATTATTAGCAATTCACTTTATCTTAATCCGTAGACAAGGTATTTCCGGACCACTATAAAAAGGAGGGCAACCAATGCATAAGGGTAAAGGTATGAAATTCGTTGGTGATTCTCGGATCACAGCGGAAAGAACATCAAAAATACCAAAAGATTATTCCGAGTATCCTGGTAGAACAGAAGCTTTTTGGCCCAACTTTTTATTAAAAGAATGGTTGGCCGGAGCAGTTTTCCTTGTAGGGTTTTTATGCTTGGTGTTGGCACACCCATCTCCGCTTGAAGGAATGGCTGATCCGACAGATGCAGCATATATCCCGCTGCCAGACTGGTATTTCTTATTCTTGTATGAATTATTAAAGTATCAATTTGCAAGTGGTAATTGGATTATTCTTGGAATTCTTGTTATTCCGGGAATTGGGTTTGGAGCGCTATTCCTTGCTCCATTCTTGGACAACGGTCCTGGGCGCCGTCCGCGTCACCGTCCAATTGCTGTTGGGATGATGCTTTTAGGACTAGCGTCCGTTATTTGGTTAACGTATACTTCTGCAGCACCAGTTGACTGGGAAGAGCGTGCCGAGCAAAACAAACCAATTCCTCCAGGCGAATCTATTGTTGATGAGAGTCACCCTGGATTTGCAGCGTATGAAACAAGCTGTCTAAGCTGTCATGGCGGAGAATTGGAAGGTGGAGCAGGTCCTGCGTTAGTCGGAGGAAATGAGCACACCAAAGAAGAAATTATGGATATTGCTGTCAATGGTATTGGTTCCATGCCTGCCGATCAGTTCCAAGGAACGGATGAAGAACTGGAACAATTAGCAGATTTTATCATTGAAACCAATGAAGCAGCAGCAGAATAAAGAATAGTCAGAAGCACCTTTGTCCACAATAAGGCAAAGGTGCTTTCTCTATTGATGATAATGACAGAAGGGAGAAATTGAATTGAAAATGCTGTCATACATATTATTAGATAAAAAATTTTTGATCCTGCTTTTCATGATAAATTTCCTGGGGACCATCTATGGTTATTACTGGTATGGATCACAATTAGAAATAACTCCGCCGATATTTATTCCGTTTGTCCCGGACAGTCCGACAGCCAGTCTGTTCTTTACGATTTTCCTGTTGTTTTTTATTTTTGGGAAAAACATACCCTACATCGAGGCATTAGCAATTGTTTCTTTATTTAAATACGGCGTCTGGGCCGTCGTTATGAATTTATTAACCGTGGCAACTGGTGGAAATATTGGCGAAGCAGGCTACATGCTGATTGCATCCCATTTAGGAATGGCTATTCAAGGATTGCTTTATGCACCGTATTACAAAATAAAGCTGCGGCATTTAACACTTGCCGGGATTGTTGTGTTACATAATGATATTATTGATTATGTCTTTGGCCAAATGCCTATTTATTCCGATTTAACAGAGTATATGAATGAAATTGGTTATTTTACATTTTGGTTAAGCGTGGTGTCTGTTCTGCTTGCTTATTACCTGACGGTTCACAAGAAACAACGGCATATATAAGAAGCTTCCTGAAGTTAGAGCCCTCAGAATTTCGGGCAAGATATAGCTATTTCCAAAGTATTTATGTTACTATTTCATCTATTCTTACTAATCAGAAAAACCTGACCGTCATACCAAGTCGCCTCTCATCATAAACTTAGAATATACATCAAAAGATCAGAGGTGATCTCTATGGCAGAGAAACTGCTTCGTGTGATGACAATCGGATTCATAGGGATGTTTTACCATGCAAACGATGTTCATGCTGCCTCTATTCCATCAGGAAACATTTACTATAACAGCTTAGCGCCGTCTCCGTTTATTTTAGGTGTCATAATTGTAGGCGGTTGCATTATTGTTACATTATCTTATGTAAGTTGGAAAAAATACAAAGGGGAAAATGCAGGGAATAAGCCGGTCCGCAAAAACGACAAATCAGTTGACTAAAATAGAGATACTGACTAAAATTGACCTTATGATACAGTAATGGGGGTATTAAGAAATGGTCGCTTATTTGATTTATTTTGTCTTATTAATGATTGTACCGATGCTTGCATCAGGAAAAGTAAAAAGCACGTATACAAAGTACTCTAAAAAACCAACATCTTCCGGAATGACGGGCGCAGACGTTGCCAGGAAAATTTTAGATGATAATGGTTTGCATGATGTACAGATTGGAATGGTTAAAGGGGAATTAACAGATCATTATGATCCACGTAAAAAGCAAGTAAACCTTTCTGAAAATAATTACAACGGCAGATCGATGGCTTCTTCTGCTATCGCAGCACATGAAGTAGGCCACGCGATCCAGGATCAGGAAGAGTATGCATTTTTACGCTTTCGAAGTGCTTTAGTTCCAGTAGCAAACTTCGGCTCTAATATTTCTATGTTCTTAATCATTGCGGGTATGCTTATGCAAGCAAGTAATATGCTGCTTCTTGGAATTATCTTCTTCGCAGCTGCAGTGCTTTTCCAATTAGTGACACTGCCAGTTGAGTTTGATGCTTCAAATCGGGCGATGACCCAGATGGTTTCAGCGGGTATTATCCGTAACAATGAAGAACGGGAAACAAAAAAAGTATTAAATGCCGCCGCAATGACCTATGTTGCTGCAGCATTGGTTGCCGTTGCTGAGCTTATCCGCTTTATTCTTATCTTTGCGGCAAATAGAGACTGATATGTAAAAAAAGATGATCCGAAAGGGGTCATCTTTTTTTAGCTAAGGAATAAATATAAATAAAACCAAAAAAATCACTAGTTCTTTAAAATATTGGTATTCTTGCCGGGCAGATGTCCGCTCCGGGAAGCCGCTTTTCGCTGGCAACGTTCAGCCTTCTCGAAAGAAGCCCACTTTCTGCGGGGGCTTCACCTGCTGCTTTTCCCGCAGGAGTCGACAACATCCGCTCCCATCTATGTGGAATTACATTTTTATTTGCTTTTTTACAAAGAAATAACACAAATTCTAGCGATGGTTTTGATGGGGCAAGTAATCGCAATCCCAGTGTGAAGACCCCGCAGAAAAAAGCGAACTCCTTTTTTCTACCCACAGGGCATAAGTGTGACTTTACTTCTGTCTATGCCTATAGGCTTGCCAATCAGCAGGTCTTCTTTGAAGGAGATGAGCTCGGGGCCCACGGAAAGCGTAGTGTATTTCTTATTAGCCAATCATTCAGCTATGTAAGAGAAAGGAGCTAAGGATAATTTCCTAAGCTCCTTTTTATCTTGCCTAATCATTTAACGGCTTTTTATTCTCATCCAATGTGAAACCTTCTCCCATCACCTCATGCACGGTTGTCATCGAAACAAAGGCAGAAGGGTCTGTCTGATTAATGATGTTTTTCATCCGGACAATTTCATTTCGTGCGACTACACAGTAGAGCACATTCCTTTTCTCTTTGGAAAAGCTCCCCTGACCATTTAAAATTGTCACGCCCCGTTCCATTTTTTCCATAATCTGTTCTGCGATTTCTTCACTTTGATTTGAGATGATAAATGCTCCTTTTGCAGCGTATGCGCCTTCCTGAATAAAATCAATCACCCGCGCGCCAACAAATACAGCCAGCAGAGTGTACATTCCTTCAGACAGCTCAAGGAATGTCAGAATAGAAGTGATAATCACAAGAAAGTCAAAGACAAACATCGCTTTTCCGATACTCCAAGAAGTGAATTTGTTAATGATGCGAGCGATAATATCCACTCCGCCGGTTGTCCCGCCAAAGCGGAAAATAATTCCTAATCCAATACCGATAAACACACCTGCAAATAAAGCGACAAGTGTCATATCATCCTCTAATCCAATTTGAATCTGATAGATTTGAAAAATCCAGAGAAAAAGAGACACGGATAAAGTTCCAACCATGGTATAGACAAACGCATTCCTGCCTAGTATTTTCCATCCAATAAAAAATACCGGAATATTAAGGACAATATTCGAGATTGCCGGGTCGATATCCCATAAGAAGAAAAGCAGCAGGGTGATACCTGTAAAACCGCCTTCTCCTAGATTGTGCTGCATATTAAAATGGACAAGTCCAAAGGAAAAGATGGCTGCTCCTATTAAAATAAATACAATATTTTTTACTCGAATCTTCAACTTATTATGCCTCCTTATGTTCACGTTTCAACCGTAAAGCTGACGATGTGCCTATGTATGCAATTCCTAGTATTTACAGCTTGTTTATAGCCAATATCTATTATAGCCAATATAAAATCAAGTAACAATCCGCATACTGTACCAATTAGTTGTCAAAATCCTTGCTTTTAGCTAACATGAAAGAAGAGAAAAAAAGTATATTGATTTTAAAGAGGTGTCAGAAATGGAGAATACCAGCCATACATTAAAAGATGTCCAAAAACGTGTGGATCAATACATATCTCAATTTAAGGAAGGATATTTCTCTCCGCTTGCTTTGATGGCAAGATTATCTGAGGAGACAGGAGAATTAGCAAGAGAAATTAATCATTACCATGGTGAGAAGCCAAAGAAAGCAGAAGAGAAAGAAAATACAGTGGAGGAAGAAGTCGGCGATATGCTTTTTGTATTGGCCTGTTTAGCTAACTCGCTGGATTTTGATTTGTCGGATTCCTTCGAGAAATCGATGCAAAAATTTGAAACAAGAGATAAAAATCGCTGGACAAGAAAAGAGGAGGAAAATAATCATGGCAATTAAAATAATCGTAGCAGGTCCGAGAGGAAGAATGGGAAAAGAAGCAGTCCATATGATTTATGACACAGCTGATTTTGAATTGACTGCTTGTTTAGACCATAAAAATGACGGAAAGAAATTAAGTGATTTAGAAGGCTTTTCAGGTGATTTTAATGCCCCAATCTACACAGACATCGAAAAATGCTTTTCCGAGCAGCAGGCTGATGTATTTGTTGATTTAACGATACCTGAAGTCGGTTATAAACATACAAAAGCAGCTTTGAATCATGGCATTCGTCCAGTGGTAGGAACTACAGGATATACAAATGAGCAGTTAGAAGAGTTAAAACAGCTGGCAAAAGAAAAACAAACCGGGTGTATTATTGCGCCTAATTTTGCTATCGGAGCTGTGTTAATGATGAAATTTGCAAAAATGGCAGCTGCCTATTTTCCGGATGTGGAAATCATTGAAAAGCATCATGATCAAAAATTGGACGCGCCATCCGGTACGGCGAAGAAAACCGCGGAGCTTATTCAGGAATCCAGAAAATCGAAAAAGCAAGGTCATGACGATGAAGAAGAAACCATTAAAGGTGTCCGCGGGGGAGATTTTGATGGCATGCGTATTCACAGTATGCGTCTCCCTGGTCTGGTAGCTCATCAGGAAGTGGTGTTTGGCGGTGCCGGACAAACGTTAACCATCCAGCATGATTCGATGAACAGAGCCTCCTTTATGGACGGCATCAAAGAATGTGTCCACCAGGTCATGGATTTGGACGAGCTTATTTATGGTTTAGAAAATATTTTATAAGAAATAACAGATATAAATAAAGGGGGAGCCGTCATGAATGTTGCATTAATTGCGCACGATAAGAAAAAAGAAGATATGGTCGAGTTTACAACTGCTTATACACATGTACTAAAGAATCATCACTTATTTGCTACAGGAACAACAGGGACCCGGATTATGGAGTCAACAGGTCTTTCGGTCCATCGTTTTAAATCTGGTCCGCTTGGCGGCGATCAGCAGATAGGCAGTATGATTGCAGAGAATAAAATGGACATGGTTATTTTCTTTCGGGATCCGTTGACTGCCCAGCCGCATGAGCCTGATATCAGCGCGTTAATGCGGTTATGTGATGTGTATCAAATTCCTTTAGCGACCAATATTGCCGGCGGGGAAATTTTCATGCACGGGCTGAATCGGGGCGATTTTCAGTGGAGAGAAATCGTGAAGGAAGATTAAGAAAGAAGGGGAATTGTGAAGAAAATAGGAATTACATGCTATCCAACCATTGGCGGTTCAGGAGTAATCGCTACAGAATTAGGTAAGAAATTAGCGGAAAAGGGTCATGAAATACATTTTATCACCTCCAGTATGCCCTTTCGTTTAGAAAAAGTGTATGTGAATGTGTATTATCATCAGGTAGAGATGAGTCATTACCCTGTATTTCAATATCCGCCTTATGATTTAGCTTTAGCTGCCAAGATGGCAGAGGTGATCGACCGCGAAAAATTGGATATTCTTCATGTTCATTATGCGATGCCGCATGCTATTTGCGGTATTTTAGCAAGAGATATGGCGAAGCACCCTGTAAAAATTGTCACTACCTTACATGGAACAGATATTACTATACTGGGCATAGATAACACGTTAAAGCCTATTATCCGTCATGGTATCGAACAATCCGATGCAGTTACCGTTGTTTCAGAAAGCTTGCGTAAACAAACTGTAGACATGCTGGATATCCAGAAAGAAATGGATGTAATTTATAACTTTATTAATGAAAATGAATACTACCCCCAAAAAGGGGCGGAGCTGCGCAGCCAATTTCAGATAAATGCTTCTGACAAAATTATGATTCATATCTCGAACTTTCGGAAGGTAAAACGGGTCCAAGATATCATAGATACCTTTAAAATAGTTAATGAAAGCATTCCTTCCAAATTATTATTAATTGGTGACGGCCCGGAATATTCGGATATGGTTCAGCATGTTAATGAATTAGGGCTGAAAACAGAAGTACATTTTCTGGGGAAACAAAATAATGTCAGTGATATACTGGCAATGGCAGATGTAATGCTGCTTATGTCTGAAAAAGAGAGCTTCGGGCTAGTATTATTAGAAGCGATGGCTTGCGGCGTGGCTGGGATTGGAACCAATGTCGGTGGTATTCCTGAAGTATTGACCCATGATAAAACAGGGTATATTGTAGAGCTTGGAGATATCGAACAGGCTGCATCATACGCTATTGAGCTTTTATCAGATCCGGAGAAGCAACACCAATTTTCAGAAGCAGCTATCGAGCATGTGCGGAATCATTTTGCATCCGCAAAGATTGTTAACCAATATGAAGCTTTATACGACAAGGTTTTAGAAGAAGGGAAAAGAGGCTAGAAGCATGCTACCATCTATTTTCCATAAGGCAGCAAACATAATTTCCATCATAGAAGAGCATCATTACGAAGCATACTTCGTCGGCGGCTGTGTACGCGATTATATTATCGGCCGTCCTATTCATGATGTAGATATTGCATCATCAGCTTTCCCTTCGGAAATACAAGCAATTTTCCCGAAGGTCATCCCGGTGGGAATCGAGCATGGTACTGTGATTGTCCGGTATGAACAGGAATCTTTTGAAGTAACTACTTACCGGACAGAAGGGACCTATACAGATCACCGCCGGCCGGATGAAGTTCATTTTGTCCGCGATATAAAAGAAGACTTAAAACGCAGAGATTTTACCATGAATGCCATTGCCATGGATGCCAATGGCAAGGTATTAGACCCTTTTGGAGGAAGAGAGGACATTGCCGGCAGACGAATCCAGACGGTAGGTGATGCAGCAGACCGGTTCAAAGAGGATGCTTTGCGCATTATCCGTGCGCTGCGTTTTTCCAGCCAACTAGGGTTTTCCATTGAAGTTAATACAAAAGAAGCTATGAAAAGCTGCAGAGCATTAATAGATAAATTAGCAGTGGAACGGTTAACCGTTGAATTAGAAAAATTATGTGCTGGTGCTTATTTTAGCAAAGCAGTGGAGTATATTTTTGAATTAGAGCTCTATCACCACCTGCCTATTTTTAAAGACACTCCGCTGCTGTTAAAGGAAATAGAACCTGTTGCTTCGCTTGCTCCTGTTTTTGCCTTTGTCGAGCTAAATAGTGAGTCTATCACAGCAGCAGACTGTACCAAGGCCTATAAATGTTCCAATCAATTAAAGCAGCAAGCACACGCGCTTGTAGATGCATATCATCGCTATAAAGAGAATGGAATAGATGCCTGGTTTGTCTATCAGCTGCCAAGGAAACAGTGGGACTTTTTCATATACTTAGTAAAACAGACAGATAAGAAAATCATCGATATAGAAGTATTTTATTCTATCCGGAAGAAGCTTCCTATTTTATCTAAAAAAGAGCTTTGCGTGAATGGATATGATTTAATGAAATGGTTTCCTGAACGTCCAAAAGGTAAATGGATAAAGCAGCAATTAGATGCAATAGAATATCAAATTGTTACCTCCAAGCTGGCAAATGAAAAATCGAAAATAAAGGACTGGATACAATGGAATCTACCCGTTCAAGATTAATCAAACTATTATCCGAAAATAAAATGAGCTACATCTCTGGCCAAGCGCTCTCTGAACAATTAGGCATTTCCCGGAATGCAATCTGGAAGCATATGAAGGATTTGGAAAGTGATGGCTATCATATTGATGCGAAAAGAAGTCAGGGCTACCGGATTGTTTCGTTTCCGGATAAAGTCAGCAGTAATACGATCCGCTGGGGTTTGGAAACAAAATGGATGGGGCATCATATTATTCATAAAGAGGCAACATCGTCGACTCAAATCATTGGACACGAAGCAGCACGGGACAATGCTCCGGATGGCACGATCATCATTGCAGAGGAACAGACAGCAGGCAGAGGAAGAATGAAAAAGAATTGGTTTTCGGATAAAGAAGGTTTATGGGCGACCCTCCTGCTCAGACCGCCTATTCCACCAAATAAAGCTTCCGAACTGACGCTGTTAACAGCAGTTGCTTTAAGAAAAGCACTCCATCAGCTGACCGGATTACCCATCGGTATCAAATGGCCGAATGATTTATTGATCGGAGATAAAAAACTCTGCGGTATTTTAACAGAAATGCAGGGAGAGCAAGACCGAATCAATTATGTTTTAATTGGTATCGGCTTAAATGTGAATCAGGATGAAGCGAGCTGGGATGCTTCCATTCGGGATATTGCAACCTCCTTAAAAAGAGAGTCCGGGAACAGCTGGGATAAGATTAAAATCGTTCAGACAATATTAAAGCATTTTGAAAATACATATGAGATGTATTTAAACTATGGTTTTAAAGCTATTAAATCGGAATGGGAAGAACATGCCTTTAAAATAGATGAAAATATTAAAATCAAAACATTTCATGAAGAGTGGACCGGCCGATTTTTAGGGATTACTGACGAAGGAGCCCTGATTGTGGAATCAGCGGAAGGCAGTCCTGTAACGCTCTATTCTGCTGAAATCACATGGTTTGACCGCTAGAAAAAATAAAAATTAGATTGGAGGTGATCTGTTGCGATATGTTGTGATTGACCTGGAGACGACCGGAAATTCTCCGTCAAAGTCGGGAAAAATAATTGAGATAGGCATGGTTGCGATTGAAAATGATGAAATTAAAGAAACAAAGACGACCTTATTAAATCCGAATCAGCCTATCCCTCCATTTATTTCTCATCTGACAGGGATTCATGATGAAGAAGTAAAGGACGCCCCGTTATTTAGCGATGAAGCGGAAGAAATCACCCGGATTTTAAAGGACAGTTATATTGTTGCACATAATGCCGCCTTTGATGTCGGCTTTCTCAATATGGAATTAACGTCGAACGGTTATCCCGAATTAAAAAATCAGGTTCTGGACACAGTGGAGCTGTCGAGAATATTATTCCCGAGTATATCCAGTTATAAATTGAGTCATCTGGCTGCGCATTTCGAGCTGCATCATGACGATCCGCACCGTGCTTTATCAGATGCGTATGTAACGGCAAAGCTATTTATGAAGTTAAAAGAGAAATTAGATCATCTCCCATATGAAACGTTATTTAAACTAAAAAATCTCGAAGAAAAACTGCAATCCGACTTAGCGGCTATCCTGGATAACCGCCTGGAAGAAATAGCATTCCGAGAGCATCCGGATAAGCAAATAAAGCATTATCAGGGTCTTGCTTTTCGTATGTCTGAAAAAGAGATGAAATCTGATGCGCAGATAGACATATCGTTCGGAGAATACTTAGATGCCGTTTATGAAGAGCAGGGATCGCTTTCGAGAGCCTTTTCTTCCTATGAGCCAAGGAAAGGGCAGCGGCAAATGTCAGAGACGATTTATGATGCCTTTTCTGCAAAAAAACATGCGTTTATCGAAGCGGGCACCGGCACAGGAAAATCTTTAGCTTATTTATTGCCAGCTGTTTACCAGGCTGTTAACCAACGTGAACGCCTCGTCATCAGCACGTATACAACTCAATTGCAGAGCCAGCTGCTGGAAGAAGAAATTCCTTTATTAAGGAAAATTATCACAAGCCCTTTTAAAGTGGCTTTAATGAAAGGAAAAAATCATTACTTAAATTTAGAGAAGTTTCTTTATGAGCTTGATTACGGTCCAAAGGATAATTATGATTTTGTCCTGACAAAAGCGATATTACTTGTATGGATCACGGAGACAGAAACAGGGGATATTGATGAGATTCAACTGCCGGCAGGGGGCTATATTTTCTTCCAGAAGGTTTCTGCTGATGTAGAGAAAATAATGAACCCAAAATCGCCCTGGTTTCACCATTCCTATTATCAGCTGGCCAGACGAAGGGCACAAAAAGCTGATGTTGTCATTACGAATCACGCCTTGCTTTGTACGGATATGTTTAATGACTATGCTTTTTTACCAAGCTATCAAAAGGCCATTATCGATGAGGCGCATCATTTTGAAGAAACAGCATCCCATCATTACGGGCTAAAATTGGATTACATACAAATGCAATTTACATGTAATTATTTAGGGACAGCTGATGAGGATAAACAATTCAGTTCCGTTCTGAAAGCTTCTGATATAGGACAAAGAGAAGCATTAGCTCATAAATGGAATACAGCTATCAGAGAAGCGAAGTATGATATTGACGAACTTTTTCATCTGATTGAGCGCTTTGTCAGGTCACAGCAGAAGAACGATAAAGCAACCAGTGATTTGGGAAGAGTCCAATATCGTATCAAGCCGGAAACCTATCAGCAGGATTCCTGGCAGCTTGCTCAGGATATGGCGGCACGATTGCGTATGCATTTTCAGAGGCTGTTGGAAGTTTTATCTCAATTAATGGATGCATATTCCGTGGACAATGGAGATGAAAAACAATTTCTGGAAGATATCGGTCAAATGCAGGATGCGTTAGTAAAATATATAGAAGATTTAAAAGTGATGTTCCAGGAACAAAATGAGGTAGCATTGATTAAATGGGCTGAAGTAGATTTAAAAGGAAAGCATCATAGTGTATTCCTTTACAGTGAGCCGGCGGATATCGCGCCGATACTGGCTGAAGAATTTTTCTCCCAAAAAGAGAGTATCATCTTCACCAGTGCGACATTAACAATGGGAAGCTCCTTTACATTTATAAAAGAAAGATTAGGTGTAGCTGAGCAAGATTTATTAACAGAGCAAATTGCTTCCCCGTTTCAGTATGATAAACAGGTGCAATTGTTGATTCCAACTGATTTTCCAGATATTAAATATGGAAACATTGATGATTTTGTTTATGCTGTATGTGAAGCAATCTTGTCGCTGGCAGAGATTACTTCAGGCAGAATGCTTGTCTTGTTTACCTCCTATGACATGCTGAAAAAGGCAAATGATTTGTTAAAGGAAATGATGACAGAGCAGCAATACGTCATTATTGCCCAGGGAGTGACAAGCGGAAGCCGAAGCAGGTTAAAGAAAAATTTTCAATCCTATGATCAGGCAATCCTGCTTGGAACAAGCTCTTTCTGGGAGGGCGTAGATATACCAGGAGAGGATTTATCGGCGCTTGTAATGGCAAGGCTGCCTTTTCAGCCGCCAAACCATCCTGTTTTTGAAGCGAAGTCGCATCAGATGAAAGAAGAAGGAAAAAATCCGTTTATGAACCTGTCCTTGCCACAGGCAGTTATTAAATTTAAACAAGGTTTTGGGCGGTTAATCCGTTCCTCAGAAGACAGAGGAATTGTATTTATTTGCGATGGACGGATTAAAACAGCTAAATACGGGAAATACTTTTTGGAATCCATCCCCTCCGTACCTGTTCATTATGAAGCAACACGGCATTTGATAAGTAATGCCGAAGAATGGTTTCATCAATAAATAAGAACAGCTGCTCATCAGCGGGAATATTTCCTCCCCGGTGATGCAAAGTTATTTTTTAACGGTATTTGTTTACAGAAACCGCACATCTAGGTATAGTAAATGATGAAAGATAATCTTAGAAGAAACGGATGGAATGACATGAGGGAATCAAAAAATAGATGGGTATTATGGACATTGATTATAATCACAGTCCTCTTGCTTATCGGAATAGGCTACAGCATTTATTTATATCAAATAATCAACGATAGCCGGACAGCAGGATTTGATAACACGAAAAATCAAATAGAATCGCAGACCTCTTATCAAAATGTTCATTCGATACAGGGCTACTATGGGGAAAATAATTACCACGTATTTTATGCGAGTAATGAAGACAATGAGGAGCGTCTTGTTTTTCTCCCGTTAGAAGGGGAGGAACGTGAATTAATTGCGATTGATACGGAGGATATGATGAGTGAAGAGGCTATCATAGATTCCTGGTCATCCAGCTGTGATACATGCCGCTTTGCAGATATCAGCCCTGCCTATGAAGATGGTCAGGCTCTGTGGGAAATTACGTATCATGATAAAGATAATCGGTTTGTCATGGATTATTATTCGATTGATGGACAGAGTCTGGAAGAAAGATACACGTACGATAAAATGTTCCCATAAGCGGATGAAGCTGCCGGAAAACAGTAAAAGAATCATCTTTTTTAGCAGAAAGACACAACAAATAAGAAACGTTTAATAACAAGTTGGAGGATTTTAAGATGAAGATAACAATTCAAGAAGCACCGAAACACGTAAACGAGGAGGTAACCATTGGCGGCTGGCTGGCAAATAAACGATCAAGCGGCAAAATTGCTTTCTTACAGCTTCGTGATGGTACCGGATTTATGCAAGGTGTGGTTGTGAAAAGTGATGTTTCGGAGGAAGTATTCTCAGATGCTAAAAATCTGACGCAAGAGACATCTTTATATGTTACCGGAAAGATTGTAGAAGATACGCGCTCTGATTTCGGCTATGAAATGCAGGTAAGTCATCTGGAGGTTATTCATGAAGCAACAGATTACCCGATTACGCCAAAAAATCATGGCACGGAATTCCTGATGGATCATCGTCATTTATGGCTTCGTTCTAAAAAGCAGCACGCCGTTATGAAGATTCGCAACGAGATTATCCGGGCTACCTATGAATTCTTTAATACGAACGGTTTTGTAAAGGTGGACCCGCCTATTTTAACCGGTTCCTCTGCTGAAGGTACAACCGAGCTTTTCCATACGAAATATTTCGATGAAGAAGCCTATTTATCTCAAAGCGGACAGCTTTATATGGAAGCAGCGGCAATGGCATTAGGGAAAGTATTTTCATTTGGGCCGACGTTCCGCGCAGAAAAGTCAAAAACAAGAAGGCATTTGATTGAATTTTGGATGATTGAACCAGAAATGGCATTTATGGACCACGAAGACAGCTTGCAGGTACAGGAAAACTATGTCAGCTTCATTGTACAGTCTGTGTTAGCGAACTGTAATTTAGAACTGAAAATATTAGAAAGAGATACATCTAAACTCGAGAAAATCACAGCTCCATTCCCGCGTATCAGCTATGATGATGCAGTAGAATTCTTAAAGGAAAAAGGCTTCGATGACATCGAATGGGGAGAAGATTTCGGTGCGCCGCATGAAACAGCAATTGCCGAAAGCTATGATAAGCCTGTTTTCATTACAAATTACCCGAAAGACATCAAGGCTTTCTATATGAAGCCGGACCCGGAACGTTCCGATGTTGTGCTATGTGCTGACTTGATTGCTCCGGAAGGCTATGGAGAGATTATCGGCGGATCACAACGTATTGATGACCTGGAATTAATGGAGCGCCGTTATGAAGAGCATGGACTTACTGGACCAGCGTATGCATGGTACTTGGAACTTCGCAAATATGGCAGTGTTCCGCACAGCGGATTCGGCTTAGGCCTGGAAAGAACGGTAGCCTGGTTATCCGGAGTAGAACATGTTCGCGAAACGATTCCATTCCCAAGACTGCTGAATCGTTTATACCCTTAAAAAAGCTTTAAGTGTCATATCAGAGGCGTTGGAACCTCTGTTTTACAAATACGCAATCCCTGGATTACGTTATGATTATCCATAAATCCCTTGCTCGTAAGCGAGGGGTTTTTCCTATCTTCATTATGAAAAAATGCTATACTGTTATCTGAGGTGCTAGAATGAATAAAAAAATAAATTACCAAGAAATTATCCAAGATCAAATGACTGTATCCAAAAAATTGCTAACAACTTATTACGAATTAGGTCTAAATGAAACAGAACTTATTTTACTCATACAGATTACCCGTTTTGCTGATGAAGGAAACCATTTTCCAACCCCTTTTGAATTGGCCCAATCAGGGAGTTTTTCAGAAGAAGAGGCGGCCCGTATGCTGCGAAAATTAGTACAGAAAGGGTTTCTGTCTATTGAAAAAAATGATTCTGAGCAGACGCCTATCAGTGAATCATATTCTCTAGAACCATTAATGGAAAAATTATATGAGGAAGATGCCGCTGTAGTTAATCGTGATGAAGAAAACATAGGGAATATCTTTATTTTATTTGAACAGGAATTTGGAAGACCTTTGTCGCCATTTGAAATAGAAACTATTAACAGCTGGCTGGATGAGGACGGAATAGAACCATCATTAATAAAAGCAGGGCTGCGTGAATCGGTACTTATGAGCAAGTTAAATTTCAAATACATTGACCGTATTTTAAGAGAATGGAAGAAAAAAGGGATCCACACAGTACAGGACGCCAGAAAAGCAAGTCAGCAATTTCATCAGGGCAAATCAGATAATAATCATCAAACCAATACACGTCCTAAAAGAGATACATCCTTTTATTATAATTGGCTGGAAGGAGATTGAGTTTATGCTGAATAATACACAAATTAGAGAATGTTTAGATGCCATGGCAGAAATGTTTCCAGATGCAGAGGGGGAGCTTGTGCATTCTAATCCCTTTGAGTTAGTTATTGCTGTTTTGCTTTCTGCACAATGTACAGATAAATTGGTTAACAAGGTAACAGCAGATTTGTTCCAAAAATATAAAACACCGGAGGATTATCTTGCGGTGCCATTAGAAGAAGTGGAAAATGATATACGTTCTATTGGTTTATACCGGTCCAAGGCAAAAAATATCCAAAAGCTTTGCCGGACATTAATTGATAATTATAATGGGGAAGTCCCGAAAACGAAAGACGAATTGGTTAAACTTGCCGGTGTCGGCAGAAAAACAGCAAATGTCGTTGCTTCTGTTGCTTTTAATGAACCGTCAATTGCCGTGGATACCCATGTGGAACGGGTATCCAAGCGCTTAGGTATTTGCAGATGGAAGGACAGTGTTGTAGAAGTAGAAAACACACTGATGCGCAAGGTCCCAAGAGATGAATGGAGTGTCACACATCATCGGATGATTTTCTTTGGGCGCTATCATTGTAAAGCCAGGAATCCCAATTGTCCCGAGTGTCCATTATTGTATCTCTGCAGAGAGGGAAAAAAGCGGATGAAGAAAATAGAGGTATGAGCTCCTTAGAAAAAACAATAAAAAATAATCCCGGCCCATCAAAAAGGACCGGGATTATTTTTTTATTCCTCTGTGTTTTCTTCATCATTGCCATTGTTGTTGTCTGATTCGTTCTGAGGCGCAGGGTCATCCGTGCTTTCCTCATCGGAATTGCTTTCTTCCTGCGGCGCTTCCTGATTATCTGAATCCCCGTTGCTGTCACCATTATCGGAGGAATCATTATTTTCTTCTTCATTCCCATTATTTGAATCATTATCATCTGTGTTCGTATCTTCGGATGAATCCGATTCAGAGTCAGAGCCCGAATCGGAATCGGATTCGGAGCCAGAATCAGATTCCGATTCTTCCTCGTTCTCATCTTCTGGAGGCTCTTCCTCTTCCGTTTCTTCTTCGTCTTCTTCCTCTTCTGCTTCAGGCACAGTCACGCTTGTAGATGAAGAAGGGCCGCGGAGATCGCTGTTTTCTTCACTTATTGGCGTGACGGAAATATTGTAGTCGCCTGGGGTAACTCCGCTTACGTTGATACTATTTGAGCCTACATTTTCAGTATCTCCATTTACGCTTACTTCAAAGTTAGCGGATGGGCCATCATAGCCCCATGAAACATTAATGGTTTCATTTCCGTCATATTCAGCGGAAAGACCGCTCACTCCTGGTATTTCTTCGTCTTCTTCCTCTTCTTCGTCATCCTCGCCGCCAGGTACTTGAACAGTTGTTGTAGCTGGATCACTGCTTAATGAGCCTCTTTCGGCTATAACCTGTATCGTATACTCTGCGCCTTCTTCCACATCCGAAATTTCCATAGATGTGTCACTGGTAGAAGAGAGGGACTGCATACTGCCGCCATCAATGCTGGCACTTACGTCGAAATTAACATCTTCTTCCGAATCAGTATCATAATCCCAAGAGACTTCAATGGAATTATTGTCTTCATTATAGCTTCCAGACAGCCCGCTTACGGCGTCCAGCTCTTCATAGCGTTCAGACACTTGACTTGGTTCATGTCCCTTAACAAATAACTCAGTCACTTTGCTATCACTTGGTGTACTGTCACTTGCCAAGGCAGCCGGATTGGTTCCTTTTTCGATGGCTAACTCAACGACGGAGTCAGGACGGGTAAAGTCAGGCGTATCGATTCCTTCTGATAAATGACTCATTGTCTGTCTGAATATTTGCTGAGACAGGGTAGTATCCTGAAGCGGTACACGGCCGCCGCCTTCTGAATCATAACCGCCAGTCCACGCTGCGATTGTATAGTTTGTTGTATAGCCGACAAACCAGGCGTCCCGGCTTCCTTCTTGGCCATCCATTGTCGTTGTTCCGGTCTTACCGGCAACGTCCAGTCCAGGCACTGCTGCATTTGTACCAGTACCAGAGCTGACCACAGATTTAAGCATATCGGTTACCATATAAGCTGTATAATCTTCCATCACTTGTTCAGACTCCGGTGTTAAATCAATTTCCCGGCCATCTGAGAATTCTACTTTGGTTACAGCGTACGGCTCTGTGTAATTACCTTCATTCCCAAATGCGCTATATGCTCCTGCCATTTGCATCGGGGTAACTTCTGTTTCTGTCCCGCCAATTGCTTCACGGAGATCAAGGTAATCTGAATCAAATTCAAAGCCCAGATTTTCAGCAAATTCCTTAGAATTTTCAGGACCGACTTCTTCCATCAGTTTTACTGCTGGGACATTTAACGATTGCTGCAGTGCATATCTCGCAGTTACCCAGCCGTTATAGGTTCTAGTGGCATTCCTTATTGGATTCGAACCTTCAATTTCATAAGGGCCTTCATCATCTAACTGATGGTACGTTGACATTTGATTATATTCAATCGCCGGTCCATAAGACATAATCGGTTTTGCAGTGGAACCAGCCTGTGTTGTACCTCTTGTAGCATAATTAAAACCGCCTTCGTTATTCAGACTGCCGCCGATTGCTTGGATAGCACCGGATTGTGTATCTAATACAACCATGGCTCCCTGTGTATTATCAGGGTAACTGATTGACGATTCTTCCTCATCAAGCAGGCTTTCAACATATGGCTGTGCATCGGGATCAAGCGTTGTATATACTTTCAACCCATCCGCATCAAGCTCTACATCGTCTAGTTTTTCGTCGATTTCTTGACGAACCTGATCAATAAATGCATCGTATGGTGTCGGATCAGGACGATCTTCTGTTAATAGAGAAGTAACATCGACACTTCTTGCCTCATCTGCCTCTGCTTCTGTAATCTTGCCATGGCGCACCATTAAATTTAATACGGTGTTCATTCGTTCTTCCGTCAATTCCGGATTTTCAAATGGGTTATAGGCTGTCGGCCGCTGCGGCAAACCAGCTAAAATAGCAGCTTCCGGCAAAGTAAGATCATTTAAATCCTCTTTTCCAAAATAGGTTTCTGCTGCCTGAGCAACACCATAGGAATGACTGCCGTAAAAAATACTGTTTAAGTACATTTCCATGATTTCTTCTTTGCTATATTGTCTTTCCAGCTTCATTGCCATCCACATTTCCTGGACTTTAATGCTTATTTTCTTTTCATTACTTAAAAATGCACGTTCTACTACCTGCTGTGTAATGGTACTTGCACCTTGAGAGCCAAATCCGCCGGTAAAGTTCCCGCGAATCGCTCCGCCGATACGTCTGACATCGATTCCGTTATGGTCAAAAAAGCGGACATCCTCTGTAGCTGTGACAGCATCGATAAGTAAATCCGGCAGTTCTTCAAATCTTACTTCCTGCCTTTTTTCATCTGAACTTAAATTGGCAAATTGATCGCCATTTTTATCGTAAAGGGTTGAAGCAAAAGGAACGGTTAACTGCTCTTCATCAATATCCGGTGCGGTTGCAATCCAATAGGCACCGACAGCAGTGCCGCTTAAGAATAAAATCAATAATAATAACAAAGTAATTTTAATGATTTTTTTCCAAATCGGCTGTTTCTTTTTCTTCTTTGTTTTCTTTCCTTGCTGCTTTCTTCTAGCAGCTCTTGTTTGGCTCGTTTGATCTGCCATTTTTTATACCTCCATATCTATAGGTAGAGCTTATCAACAACAGATAAAAAATCAACTTTTTTCTGGTAATGAAAGGGGACAGGGTGTCCCAATTGTTTTACATGATTATAAGAAATTGATTTCTTACCACCATCAAATTGCTCCTGCCAGCAAACAAATAAATCTTTTGCATCGAATAGATAAGTTTCTTCATAAGCTCTAAACCGTAAAATAATAAAGCTGATTCCACCGTGCTTTATTACTTGCTGCATGTGATGAACTTGATGTTCATGGATATTGGCAAGCGGAAAGGATGTTTTATTTTTCGTTTCCTTTGCCTCAAAATCAATATACTTTCCTTTATAAATGCCGTTGTAATCAGTAGTTGATGCTTGTTTAAAGTATGCTTCGGTAATTACTGCAGCACTCCGTCTTGGATAATGGACATTTACAATTTGCACGGGTGTCGGTTTTTTATGAATAACTGCCTGTCCTTGTATTCGATAAAAATCAGTGGTTTCATTTATTTCTTCTTCAAGCGTCATTCCTCTCCTGCTAAAACTTGTTTGCTTTGGTTTTATGGTTAGTGGTTTCCGCTGACCATTTGGATAATTCATTTTGCCAAGCCTCCTAACACTCTATCCTAAATGAAAAACAGCAATATTGAAACATTACTGTTTCGGGCAGGATACATATAAAACCAGTACACCATATATTATAATATAAATTCAAGAAGGAAACGAATTATAGCGTGCGAAATCTGAAAAGATATGGACAAAATATGGAGAAATCAAATCATGTACTTTCCTTTGCCTCAGCCTTACATAGTCTACGCAAAAATGCATCTATTCATAAGGGTTGAAGCTTAAAAAATAACCTAATTATATTTCGCGGGCAGGGTGCACCCGCAAAATAAAATTAGGTTATTTGCTGAAAATACTTTTTAACTTAAGTGGAAGGACGGTCAGGACCTGCTATTTTTTTATCTCTTGTTTTCTCATTGTTATTCTTTTTGTTATTTGCATTCGTTTTTTGCTGTCCTTTTGACGGTTTCATGAATATTAACCTCCTTTTTCCTTGTAAATAGCTGCTTTCGTTTATTTACTGTATTCCTCTTGAAGGAAGAGTTGATGAAACCTCCAGCAGCATAAGGCTTCAATATATAGCTTGTCTAATTTTGTGCAAATCATTACAGTTTTGCACTAGTTTTGTTTTGATTATTCTAGTTTTGTCGAATGGGAAGGAGGTTTCCCTTCTCACGTGGAATAAGTAGCGCATCCACTTTTAGAAACGAACGATTTTATTTTTAAATATATAGGAGGAGAATAAAATATGTTACTTTCAAAATCTGCCCTTCCCGAAGAAAATAAAGGATACAGCAAAAAGGATATGGAAGCACAAATAGAACAAATTCAGGAACAGCTTGCATTAATTCATTTTAAGTTAAAAGCAAAAGTAGATAGTGAAGTATGGGTGCAATTTCAAACAAAAACAAATAGTTTAAAACAAACCGAACTGGAATTTCAAAGACTAAAACAGCTATTATAATCATTTACAGGTGATTTTATGTGTTGTTCATGACTTTTCTATCTATTATATGATAAAATTTATTTAACGATTTTATATAAAAGCATGCAGTTTGAAATTGAAGGATGACTATTTAAAATGAAACTCAGCGAACAAACAGAGAAGTTAAATCACCATTTAGAAACACTTCGGGAGAGGTTTGAGAAAAGCGAAGCTCCCAGTGACCGAAAAGACCGTTCATTTTTTAATATGGTAAAAGCAGAAACAGCTCCTATCTATGATTTATTAGAAAGCTGGGAGAGAGATGCTTCAGCCGCTGTAAAAGAAAGAAAAGCATCCGTTCACCCAAATCAAGTTCAATCAACAAGGGAGAATATGGAATTATTGTTAATGCATAGTTATTATTTGGATGTCAGAAGAAAAAGATATATGGAATTATATACATCCATTCGATATGTTTTTGATTTACTGCTGGATACCTTGGAAGAAGAAGATAAATAAAGAGAGATGCGAAAGCGTCAGGAGGAACATTCACATGAAAGAAAAATTACTCGAAGAAGCAATTCAAATCAGAGCTAGAGCGTATGTACCCTATTCCGAATTTCCGGTAGGTGCCGCACTGTTAACAAGCTCAGGGAAAATCTATACGGGATGCAATATCGAAAATGCTGCCTATCCATCTACCTGCTGTGCAGAACGGGTTGCTATTTTTAAAGCTATTTCGGACGGAGAGACAGAATTTACAGAGATGGCTGTTGCAGCAGATACAAAACGTCCAGTGCCTCCATGCGGGACGTGCAGGCAGGTGATGAGTGAATTTTTTGCTCCTGATATGACCATCCACTTAACTAATTTAAACAAAGATGTACAGACGCTAACTACAGATCAATTATTACCTTTTTCATTCCAAAAGGAAGATATGGATTAAAAAGCCTTTGCGTTTATCAGAAAGCGTCAAACCGGCAATGATAACCTTTTTTTTAATGGAAATATTGGAGAGATTTATAAATTTTAGAAGGAGACTGATATTCAGTTTCCTTTTTTATGTTATAATAGCTTTAATAAATATAGAATAATGTTAAAATAAAAACACATGATGAAAAATGATAAGTAATAGTATATTTCAGAGGTGATTTGGTAATGAGTATTGATCGCGTTCAACTTAATGGAAAGAAAATTTTAGAAAAAGATTTTAAAACAGGAATCAGAGGGTATTCTCAGGAAGAAGTAGATGAATTTTTAGATATCATTATTCAGGATTATGATAATTTCAAACAGGAAATTGATCGTCTAAACGAAGAGATCGAAAAATTGAAAAGCAATCGTCCAGCAGCAGAAACACCTAGAGCACGTTCTACACAGCAAAGCTCACAGGTTAATTATGACGTGTTAAAACGCTTATCCAACCTTGAAAAAGCTGTATTTGGAAAAAGATACGCTGATTCAGAAGAATAACTGAAGAGATGATTGATTTTTTTAAAGAACTTTGCTAAACTGTTTTAGGCTGCTTAAATGTCTATGTAATCGCTATGTCCATTTTTGGATGTAGAGGAAAGTCCATGCTCACACAGGCTGCGATGCCTGTAGTGTTCGCGCTTGATGAAATCATAAGTCAAGGTAGTTTTTAATAAACTAACGGCAGACGAGCTGTACTAAGTCACTTTTTGTGATATGTCAGCTCTCTTGAAAGTGCCACAGTGACGTAGCTGGTTTGGAAACATACCAGGTGGAACGAGGTAAACCCCGCGAGTGAGCAACCCAAATAATGGTAGGGGCATCCTTTAGTAGGGAATGGAACCGAACAAGGGACAGCAACAGCTGTAGATAGATGATTACAACCGGCGTACAAGGCTTGACCACCGTTTGCAGTACAATGGAACAGAACATGGCTTACCGGACATTTAAAGGTCGTGCTGATGAACAAACAGATTCTATTTCCAATTAAATGAAATAGAATCTTTTTTTCTTTTAATGATAAACCTACTAATAATGACTAATGACCGAGAGGAATATTTAAAAATGAAACAAGTAACTTTAATTGCTACAGCAGCGATGGGACTTGAATCAATTGTTGCAAAAGAAGTAAGAGATCTTGGATATGAAGCCACAGTAGAAAACGGAAAAGTTATCTTTGATGCGCCAATTTCCGCTATCCCAAGATGTAATTTATGGTTAAGAACCGCTGACCGCGTAAAAATTCTTGTCGGCAAATTTCAGGCCAAGACATTTGATGAATTATTTGAACAGACTAAGGCGCTTCCCTGGGAAAGTTATATTGATGAAACAGGGCAGATACCTGTATCAGGCAAATCTGTCAAATCGACGCTATACAGTGTGCCAGATTGCCAAGCTATTGTGAAAAAAGCAATTGTAGAACGAATGAAATTAAAATATGGACTCATAAATAAGCTGGAGGAATCCGGAGCGCTCTACAAAACAGAAATTGCTCTATTAAAGGATGAAGCAACACTGACGATTGATACTTCCGGGACAGGCTTACACAAGCGAGGATACCGTGTCGGGCAAGGGGAAGCTCCTTTAAAAGAGACACTTGCAGCAGCGCTTGTTCAATTAACCAACTGGAAGCCTGACCAGCCTTTAACCGACCCATTCTGCGGCTCTGGAACGATTTTAATCGAGGCTGCACTCATCGGCCAAAACATTGCACCCGGATTTAATCGTGAATTTGCTTCAGAGGAATGGAGTTTTGTAAAACAGAAGCATTGGGATGCGGCTTTTGGAGAAGCAGAAGAGGTAGCGAACTATGACCAGCCTTTATTTATCACTGGTTCGGATATCAGCCATCAGCTGATTGAAACAGCACAGGCAAATGCGCTGGAAGCAGGGCTTGGTGATTTGATTGAGTGGAAGCAGATGCAGGTCAGCGATCTTACAATCAAGCAAAAGGACGGGTATTTAATCACGAACCCGCCATACGGAGAACGTTTAAGCGATAGGGAAGAAGTAGAGAAGATGTATCAGGATCTGGGGACTATCATGCGTCATCATCCATCCTGGAGCGCATACATTATTACGGCGTATGAGCAATTTGAAAAAGTATTTGGAAAACCAGCCACAAAGAAACGTAAGCTGTTTAATGGTTTTATCCAGACGAATTATTATCAATATTTCGGGCAGAAAGAGGATTAGAACCCCTCGTAATCATGCATTAAAGACGGCAGCAGGTAATCATGGAAAAACGATTACCTGCTGCCGTTTTTTATTATTTTTCAAATGAATTCTTTTTGTCTTGTTCAGACACGTGCTTTTCTGCAATCTATTAAAAAAATTCTTTTTCAATTTCCGTTAACTCACGGTCCAGCTTATGCTTAAAATCAGTTTCGAGATGTTTATATATTTTTCTGTTCATCATTTATTGAATTACTTCCACTTATAAAATACCGTCAAATGGAGGAGATCCTGGCGGTGCATTTTGAATAATATCTATCATCGGAATCGTATATGCAAATAATATCAAAGCAATTGTGATTCCAATCCACAGCTTCCAATTTTCCATCCATTGCGGTGTAGGCTGTGCATCCTCTTCTTCTTCCGCAATAGGGTATTCTTCTTCCCCTTTAGGAGCAAATGCGATTAAATCCACAAAAATGTATACCATCAGTACAATACCGATAAACAAGAGGGTGCCTCCAACAGCCTGTGCAGTCTGATAACCAACCCATTCTGCCGCTTGCTCGGTACCGCCGTATTCGGAGAAGGAGGATCTTCTTGGTCCTCCTAAAAGTCCTTGAATATGCATTGCCCCAGACATAATAAGCATCCCGACAGCCCAAATAATGGTTTGATAAATTCCCAGCTTATGAATCTTTGGCGTCAGCTTTCTGCCTGTTAAATGCGGTATTAACCAGTATGCAATCCCAAAGAAAGTGAGGAGTACTGTCGTCGCAATCGTTAAATGAAAGTGTCCTGTTACCCAAATCGTATTATGAACAAGCGTATTCAATTGGTGAGATGCGTTAATAATACCGCCTGCTCCGCCAGGGATAAACGCAAGCATTCCGACAAACGGAGCTACAAAACGGACGTCCTTCCAAGGCAATTTTTTAAACCAGTCAAACAGTCCGGTTGCACCTTGTTTTCTGCCTGTAGTTTCAAACATAGCAAACATTGAAAATGCAGTCATTAAACTTGGTACAATAACCATAAAGGTAAGAACTACCTGAATAAACTTCCATGTTGGATCAATTCCAGGCTCTGTAAGCTGATGGTGAAAACCAACAGGAATGGAGAAAAATAAGAATAAAACAAAGGAAAGCCTTGCTAACGAATCACTGAATATTTTTCCGCCAATAATCTTTGGTATAATCGCGTACCATGCCATATATGCAGGCAATAACCAGAAATAAACCAGCGGATGGCCAAAATACCAGAATAATGTCCGGCTTAACAGAACATTAATCGTCTCTGCATACCCTAATGACCATGGGATAAATTGGACCAGCACTGCGACTGCCACACCAATGGAACAAATAACCCACATAATCATATTAATCGTAACCATAAATGCTAACAGCGGTGTTTTCTGACCTGGATGCGCTTTTTTCCAAACATAGACCTGATGCCAATTTACAAAAGCCGCAATCCAAGAGCCAACGACCACAAGCGCAAGCCCGATATAAAAGATAGGGTGTGCTTTTAATGGCGCATAGAAGGTATATAGAACATTTGCTTCTCCCAGTAAAATGGCTGTTCCTGTTAAAGCTGTTCCTATCGTCATCGTCCAAAAAGACAGCCAGCCCAGCTTCCGTTGTTTATCGGACATTCCGACGGTTTTACCTAATAAGGAATATTGAAAGCCGATAATGAAGAAGGTAGTCAGTACTAATGCCAGGATAACGCCGTGTAAAGTAAGAATTTGATAATAGCCGATACCAAGCGGAAGTTCAAAATCGCCTGAACGCACCAATACTTGTAATAACCCCATTAATCCTCCAATAAATAAGGAAATAAATGCAACATACATAAAGGAAAGATATAATTTCGCTTCCGGTTTTGTAATCGGTAAGGGTGTTACATTAATTTCTTCATTCGGCTGCTGTTTCATTGCCAGACTCATCGTCGACCACCTCCACTGTCGCAAACATCATATGGTGTCCTACACCACAATATTCATTACATACTAATGTAAATTCTCCCGTTTGATTAAGCTCTACTTCCAAGCTGCTGATATATCCGGGCTCCACCATCATATTGACGTTGGTGCCGGCGATATTTAATCCATGGATAACATCGGTTGTAACTGCCTGAAATAAAACGGTTGATCCTTTAGGTATTTCAATGTGAGATACCGCGTTACCTTCCCCGTCATCACCTAAATCGTAACTGAAGGTACTCGCAACAATATTAACAATATATCTATCATCATCTACTTGTGTCAGTCCGAGGTTTTCTCTCTCGAAAGCCTCGTTTGCTTCTACATTCTCAGGGTCAATGGTCACACCGTGACTTTGCGGATGTGTACCTAAATAGAATGCCCCGAATCCAAGTATCAGCAGAAATAATACAAGTGCTCCGCCGCCGAAGATAAGCCATATCTTCTCGTATTTGTGTAAGTGCATCTTCTTTCTCCTCCTTCTTTATCGCGATAAAAATAATAAAAATACTGCAAACCAGCTGATAAGAATAACAACCCCTATAGTGATAACGGAAAAAAATGTACCCTTTAAATTAGGTTCAGGTTTTTTCATGTGATTCACCCCTTTTGTAACTTCTTGCCTATATGACTATCATATCGAAAATAAGTCTTGTGTACGTTATCAAATCGCACTTTTCACAATTCGTTCACTTATTCACAAATAAGGTGATTTGACTATTTTACAAACTTTTTGGTTAGAAAAGTTTATGTCTTTTTGGTGAACAAATAAAGAAAATCATTGACAAAATGTAATAGTACGGATTCAAAAAGTATGGTCCATTTTATAGGGTTTTTGCCTATCTCCTTATGAGGGAAGCATTGCATCATGCATGATATAAAAAGGGGACGGAGGGTTGGACTGGTTTGTTTAAAGCAATGAGATTTTCTATGTTTCCTGCAAAAGCAGGCAAGGCAATTCGATTATTCACTTCGATGGCATCCGCAGCAGAGGTGAGACCTTACCTGAAGGAATCATTCTTGATTACCAATAAAAAAAGCAGAACCCCTCTCAAGGATCCTGCTTGCATCTATAATAGTTTTTATTTTTTCTCAACGTTTGCCGCTTGTGGACCGCGTTCGCCTTCCACTACATCGAAGACAACTTCTTGTCCTTCTTCTAATGTTTTAAAGCCTTCTTCTTGGATAGCAGAATAATGTACGAAAATATCATTCCCTTCCTCTAATTGAATAAACCCGTAACCTTTTTCTGCATTAAACCATTTTACTACTCCGTTTTCCATGTTAAATTTCCTCCTAAATACTTCCACGTAAAACGCGTGTGATTACAAAGCAGAAGAACGAAATATGAAAAAGGCAGCCTTCGATAGAAGAACGGGATCATAATCATCCACTTCTGTCTATCGAAGCTGCCTTTACTTTCTAATGATTCCGTGCTATCTTCTTTGCTTGTACCCATATTAGCTTAAATTTTTTTCGTAGTCAAGAAAACCTTACCATTTTCTATAATAATCAAAAGGTTTTGAATATATATGATTTATTTTCTTTTCTCTAAATGGATTAATTTAAAGTTGAGAAACATATAGGCCATGAATTTCTGTTATAATAGGGTTGTTTAAAAACCTGAGGATAGATAAAGGGAAATGAAATAATATAGTCAATATAAGCTCTTGCTAAAATATTTTAAGTTCAGGAGACATATTATATAGAGGAGGATTATAAATGCAGGGAGAACAAGGCTACTTAGATTTATGCCGTAAAATATTAGCTACGGGAGAGAATCGTGATGATCGGACAAACACAGGTACTTATTCCGTTTTTGGCCATCAAATCCGATTTGATTTACAGAAGGGGTTCCCGTTGTTAACTACAAAAAAAGTTCCGTTCCGATTGGTTGCTACTGAATTATTATGGTTTATCAAAGGAGATTCAAACATCCGTTATTTACTGGAACATAATAATAATATCTGGAACGAATGGGCTTTTGAGAAATGGATTAAAAGCGCGGAGTATACAGGCCCGGATATGACAAACTTTGGGATACGCAGCCAAGAGGACGCTGCCTTTAAAAAAGAATATGACCAGCAAATGGAGCTGTTCAAAGAGAAAATACTCCAGGATGATACCTTCGCTCAGACGTATGGCGATTTGGGTTCTGTCTATGGGAAACAGTGGAGAGATTGGAAAACATCTAAAGGAGAATCCATCGATCAATTAAAAGAAACCATTGAAGCAATTAAAAACAACCCAAACTCCAGACGCCACATTGTATCTGCTTGGAACCCGGAGGATATTCCGACGATGGCCCTGCCTCCATGTCATACGCTGTTTCAGTTTTATGTAGCGGATGGAAAATTATCCTGTCAGCTCTATCAGCGCAGTGCAGATGTGTTTATCGGTGTTCCGTTCAATATTGCCAGCTATGCACTGTTAACGCATTTAATTGCACATGAATGCGGGTTAGAAGCGGGCGAGTTTGTTCATACCTTTGGAGACGCACATATCTATTCCAATCATATAGAACAGGTCAACCAGCAGTTAGAAAGAGATATCCGGGAGATGCCGGCATTAAAGATAAATGCCTCTGGAAAATCGATTTTTGATATTGAAATAACGGATTTGGAAATCGAAAATTATCACCCGCACCCAGCCATTAAAGCGCCAATCGCCGTTTAAATAATGAAGCATACACAACTGAATGGAGGCTAACGCATGATTTCATTACTATTTGCCGCTAGCAGGAATAATGTGATCGGCTATCAAAATGGGATGCCCTGGCATTTGCCGCAGGACTTAAAATTTTTTAAAGAGAAGACAACAGGAAATACGATTATTATGGGAAGAAAAACATTAGAATCGATGAACGGGCCTCTTCCGAAGCGGCGTAATGTTGTGCTGACCAGAAATAAAGATTTTGCACTCGACGGGGTAGAAATTATTCATGACTTATCTGATGTAGAGCGCTGGAACGAAGCACACCCAGAGAAAGAATATTTCATCATCGGCGGCGGAGAGATTTATGAACAGGCATTGCCTATCGCTGACCGCATGTATATTACACGGATTGACGAAGAATTCCCCGGCGATACATTTGCGCCGGATTTTGATGAAGCGGCGTGGGAGCTGACGGAAAAGGAAAAAGGCATAAAAAATGAGAAAAATCCGTATGACTATTATTTTCTGCAGTACGACCGCAAAAATTAACTTGTCTAACGATTTCTAAACATGCTATGATGGAAAGAGATTATGTTCTATTAGAGGACACAATATGAATAAAGAGGGTGTCAATGATGGGTATTGCAAGTATAGGCGTTCCAGGACTTATATTAATCGTGATATTAGCCCTTATTATCTTTGGACCTAATAAGCTTCCGCAAATAGGGAAGGCTGCCGGACAAACGCTGAAGGAATTTAAAAGTTCTACACGTGATTTAACGCAGGATATCACAGATGAGACAAAAGAGGTTAAGTCGATTGTGAAAGAAGAAAAATGAGTTTAGTCTCATATACGGAGTGAAGGATAATGAACATATTTTCAAATATCGGATTTCCCGGTTTAATTTTAATCATTATTGCTGCTTTAATTGTCTTTGGTCCAAATAAACTTCCTGAAATCGGAAGAGCGCTTGGAACAACATTAAAAGAGTTTAAAAATGCAAGTCAGGATATTTTAAATGACAATCCTAAAAAGAAACAATAATCAAATGCAGAGGTGTAGGGATTATTCCTTGCATCTCTTTTGTGTCATCAGTTAAAAAGGTGGGGTGAACTATGTCTGAACCAGAAGAGCAGATACCTGGAGAAAAAGAAATGAACGTTGGAGGACATTTGACAGAACTCCGAAATCGTTTAATTGTTACAGCGATTATATTCTTATTGTTTTTTATTGTCGGTTTTATTAATGTGAAAAGCATTTATCAGTTTTTTGTAGATGATATTGATATGCAGCTGACAGTCATCAGCCCAGCTGAGATTATTTGGATCTATTTTTCCATCGCAGGATTACTTGCCTTTGCCGCAACGATACCTGTTATCGTATATCAGCTTTGGGCATTTGTCAGTCCCGCTTTAACCGCAAAAGAAAAGCGAGTATCCTTAGGGTACATACCGGGATCATTAATTTTATTTGTACTGGGGCTTGTCTTTGGTTATGTGGTATTTATTAAATTGATTTTTCCATTTTTATTATCTTTGAATGATGATATGTTTAATATTATGTTTACCGTGGATCGCTATTTTGGATTTTTATTAAAAATAACACTGCCATTCGCCTTTTTATTTGAGCTTCCGGTGGTAACCATGTTCCTGACAAGCCTGGGGATATTAACTCCGGCATTTATGGTGAAAAACCGTAAATATGCTTATTTTATTTTAATTGTTGTCGGGGTATTGATAACACCGCCTGATTTTTTTCTGCAGATTGTTGTAGCAATACCGTTAATCGTTATTTATGAACTGAGTATCCAATTATGTAAGATGGTATATCGAAAGAAACAAGCACAACATGAAGCCTTTATGAATGAATAGGGGAGGGGAACTATGCGTCAATCTTTTTATCAATTCTTATTAACACATCGCGGGAAATTGGAGCAGGATGATTATTCTCAACTAGCAGATTGGGCATTCTACGATCATCATTTCCCGAAATACGCTGAAACGTATGATGAAATCAGCGAATACCTTGAATGGAATAGTCCATTTCCTGGTGCATTGGCAGCGTTTGATGCACTTTGGTCGGAATATGAATGGAAACACAGCAGCTGAAACAGGCTGCTTTTTTCATGGAGAAATCATATTAGTTCATCGCAAAAGCTTAAAGTAAGAAGTTAAACAAACGTTTGATTAATGACTTTTTGACGAATATCGGATGATTTCGACATTCTTTTGGCTTCCCAGCTGTTTAATTGGTGATTCCTGCGGTTTCCCGGGAAATGATTGCATGAATACGGGGGAATGTCTACACAGTTATATGGCTTCCGCATATTCTATAGCAGAACACAAAAAAGAGTAAATATGGATGGATAAGGGGTGGATAGTGATGGTTTTTCCACGCAGAAATCAAATGCCTCGTTCGCCGCAGCCCCCTTTTCGTAATGGACGCCATGATTTGAGGGGAATCCCGAGAGAAATAAGAAACACAAACGGAGCTGTAAATACAAAAGGCGAATCAAGAGGATTAGCAAGTTTATTGTCCGGGTCGGGAGGCGGAGGTGTCACGCAAAGCCTGGCTCAATCAGGAGGCGTTTCTACGCTTTCTAAAACGTTGGGAGGGGTACAGCAGGTTCTGGGTGTTGTACAATCAACAGCACCCTTAGTGCAAGAGTATGGACCGATGATTAAGAATCTCCCTTCGATGTACAGGATGATGAAGGCTTTTAAAACATTCAGCAAGGAAGACAGTGAGGAAATATCAGAGGAAGAGCGTATTCCTCCAGAACGTCCAAATCAAACAGCAGAAATCAATAAGCAGCCGGAGCAGACGGCAAAAATCAAAGAAGAACCTGTACAAAATAGAGAAAAGGGTGTTTCTACACCGAGATTATATGTTTAAGTCAAGCAGAAGGCTGAAATTATGATTAAAATAAGCCTTCTGCTTGATTTTTTTTTATAAAAAAGGAAAAATAGGGGGAGAGTATAGAAAAGAAGGAAAATAGCGATTGGAGGAAAAAAAGTATGTCACAACAAAAAGAACTCGCCACTTTTGCAGGAGGATGTTTTTGGTGTATGGTAGAGCCGTTTGATGAACGTCCCGGGGTAATCAGCATTCGTTCCGGATATACTGGCGGTCACGTAGAAAATCCAACCTATGAGCAGGTTTGCTCCAATACAACAGGACATGTTGAAGCGGTTCAAATAGAATATGACCCAAGCATTATGCCATATGAAGAGCTTGTAGAAACATTTTGGCAGCAAATTGACCCGACTGACGCAGACGGCCAATTTAATGATCGTGGTGAATCCTATCAAACAGCTATTTTCTATCACGATGAAGAACAGAAAGAAATAGCGGAGCATTCCAAAGAATTGCTGCAGCAAAGCGGAAAATTTAAAAAAGATATTGTTACGCCGATTCTTCCGGCTAAACCATTTTATGAAGCGGAGGAAGAGCATCAGGATTATTATAAGAAACGCTCTTTTCATTATAGAATGTATAAAAAAGGATCTGGACGAGAAGGATTTATCAAAGAGAATTGGCAAAATAAGCCTTCTGCAGAAGAATTACAAGAAAAGTTGACACCGCTGCAATACCATGTCACGCAGGAAAATGGGACAGAGCGTCCGTTTGACAATGAATATTGGGATAATAAAGAAGAAGGTATTTACGTCGATATTATTTCCGGCAAGGTTCTTTTTTCATCAAAAGATCAATACGATGCCGGCTGTGGCTGGCCAAGCTTCACCAAGCCAGTTGACCCGCAGCAGGTTACAGATGTGACGGATACTTCTCATGGTATGATCCGTACCGAAGTACGCAGTAAACAATCTGATTCGCATTTGGGACATGTTTTTGAAGATGGACCAAAAGAAGCGGGAGGATTACGCTATTGTATGAACTCTGCTGCAATGCGTTTTATTCCAAAGGACAAAATGGAAGAAGAAGGGTATGGAAACTTTTTATATCTATTCAAATAGATTATAATATTATTATGTAAACAAGAGAAGGGGAACAAAAGAATGATTCATAAAGACTGGGAGAACAGCGAAACTATTAAACAAATCACATGTGTACATGCTAATGCCAAGAAATTTATCGTTGACCGTAAGCTTACACCGGGGAAGGTGTATGATGTAAAAAATGAAACAGAAGAGTTTTACTTTATTATTGACAATAGCGATCGGATAGCAGGATTCAGAAAAGATTACTTTGAAGAAAAATAAAGCAAAAAATAGCATGAGATAAGCCTTCTGCTTTGGAGAAAGTCTTATCTCATGCTTACATAAAGCGTTTCTTTTTATTTTAAAATGCGTTATAATGATTTAATATGTCAATAATATTGGTAAAGAGGAGGAGAATCTCGTTGGCTTTCATTATTACTTCACCATGTAAAACAGAAAAAGCGGGGGAATGTGTAGAAGTTTGCCCTGTTGATTGTATAGAAGAAGGCGAAGATATGTTCTATATCGATCCGGATATTTGCATCGATTGCGGTGCATGTGAGGCAGTTTGTCCAGTAGAAGCAATCTATATGGAGGATGAAGTGCCGGAAGAGGAGAATGAATATATTTCATTGAACCGGTTATTTTTTGAAAATCGTTAATTATACAAAGGCTGCTTCCTTTTATAGAAGCAGTCTTTTTCTATATCCTCATATTTATTCTTTTCTATTTCTGTTGAGTAATGATTACGTGAACAGGAGATACTAAAGAAAATATGTAAATGTGAGGTGCATTAAATATGGATATAAAATCAATTTGGCAGGCAGATACCGCATTCCAAGACTTTCCCAAGCTCGATGAATCAAAGAAAACAGAAGTTTGCATCGTCGGGGCCGGATTAACAGGAATCACTGCTGCGTATCTGCTCTCGAAAAAAGGCATAAAAGTTATCCTGATAGAAGCTGACCGTGTGCTGAGTGGTGTGACTGGACATACTTCAGCAAAAATCACTGCCCAGCATGGTATCATTTATTCAGAACTGATTGAAACCATGGGCGAGAAAAAAGCAAAACAATATTATCAGGCCATGCAAGAAACCATGCATTTTATAAAAAATGAAATCAAGGAAAACCAGATTGATTGTAATTATGAAGAACAGGATGCGTTTCTATATACAAATGATAACGCTTATTTAGCGCAATTAGATAAGGAAGCAGAAGCATATAAGACCTTAGATATTCCAGGAGAGCTTACCTCAGAGATGCCGCTGGAGATTCCTTTTAAAAAAGCGTTAAAAATGACTGGACAAGCCCAATTTCATCCTTTAAAGTATTTACAATTTATGCTAGAGGAAGCTGTAAAAAACGGCACAGAGGTTTACGAGCAAACTGTTGCAATGAAGCTGGAATATAATAGACAGCATACGGTCTTAACAAAGGATAAGCACCGTGTTGCATGTGATTATCTGATAGCAGCTACTCAATTTCCGTATATTGATCATCAAGGTCTCTATTTTGCCAAAATGTATGCAGAGCAATCTTATATTGTATCAGGAAAATACACAGGTAAATACCCGGGCGGAATGTATATTAATGTAGAAAATCCAACCCGTTCTATCCGGACAGCTACGTTAAATAATAAAGATACCTATCTTCTTATTGGCGGCGAAAACCACCGCTCAGGAGAAAGCACGGAGGAGAAATTATGCTATGACAATTTAAAGGCGTTTGCTAAAGAGCAATTTGAGATAACGGACATTTCTTATCAGTGGTCTGCACAGGACTTTACCACGCTGGATAAAATGCCATACATTGGCCCTATAACTGACGATGATCCTTCTATCTTCATTGCTACAGGCTATCGAAAATGGGGGATGACCAATGGCACATTAGCTGCAAATATTATAGCAGATAGTATTGCTGAAAAGGATGAAAATCCATACAATGAATTATTTTCTCCGGCACGTTTCGCTTCAAAGCCGATGCTAAAGAATCTATTCAAATTTAATATGGAGGTTGCCGCAGAGCTTTTAAAAGGTAAGCTGGATTTTATTCCGCCAGGGACAATAGATGATTTAGAAATAAATGAAGCCGTCATCACAAGGGTAAAAGGCTCTCGCGCTGGTGTTTATAAGGATATGGAGGAAAAACTGCATGTTTTGGATACGACTTGTACGCATCTAGGCTGTGAGGTCAATTGGAATGGTGCTGATAAAACATGGGATTGCCCTTGCCACGGTTCTCGTTATCATTATGACGGCGAGGTGTTGGCAGGACCTGCGAAAGAACCCTTAAGAAAATTGTCTCTGGATGAGTAATACAGAAAAGGAACACTCTTTTTTCAAATAAAAGTGTTCCTTTTTTTATGCAGCAATCATTGACTTAACTTTTAATCCCATTTAGTGTAATATGGATGAATCTAATAAATTTGGATAAAAAAATAGTTCAAATTTAGAAAAAAGCAGGTGATCATATTGGAAATGGAAATAGGTAATATTATTACGATGATTGGTTCTATCGTCATTTTTATTAATTTATTACTGGCACTAGGTGTGCTATTTTTTGAAAAAAGAGATGTCGGCTATACCTGGGCATGGCTGCTTATTTTATTTTTCTTGCCCATTGTTGGATTTTTAATTTATATCTTTTTAGGCCGCAGTCTAAAACAGAATAACTTTTATGGCTTAACAGCAGAAGAACAAAAACTGCTTAAAGAAGAAGTAGACACACAACTAAAACTGATAGAGGAAGAAAAACGGGATGATATCCCATGGTTAAATCAGTACAATGACATTGTCACCATGAATTTACGCTCTTCTCACGGCAGATTATCAGAGGACAATGAAATTTTCATATTTAAGGATGGCCATAAAAAGTTTGATGCTCTGCTGAATGACATCAAGGAAGCGAAACTAGAAGTCAATGTGCAATATTATATAATTCAGCCCGATCAACTGGGGAAAAGATTAAGAGATGCATTAATTACTAAAGCAAAAGAAGGCGTAAAGGTCCGCGTTTTATACGATGAAGTAGGATCAAAAAAGTTGCCATCCCGATTCTTTGATGACTTAAAAAAGGCGGGAGGAGAAGTGCGTGTGTTCTTCCCATCCTTCTTAAAGCTGATTAACTTCCGAATCAATAATCGAAATCACAGAAAAATGGTCATTATTGATGGTGAATTCTCCTATATTGGCGGCTTCAACGTCGGCGATGAGTACCTTGGAGAGGATAAAAAATTCGGTTACTGGCGCGATACGCATTTAAAAATATACGGAAATGCTGTCAACGACATACAGGTCCGATTTATTATGGACTGGCACCAGGCTGGAAAGGATAAGCTTCATGATGATTATAAGAAGTTTTGCTTCCATTTAGAGAAGCACCATGGAACAAGCCCGGTGCAAGTTGTTTCCAGCGGTCCAAACTCTGAGACGGAGCATTTAAAGAATATGTATATTAAGATGATTCTCTCTGCAAAAGAGAGTGTCTGTATTCAAACGCCGTATTTTATACCGGATACGAGTTTCATGGATGCTTGTAAAATGGCGCTTTTATCAGGAGTAGACTTACGAATCATGATTCCTTGCAAGCCGGATCATCCGTTCGTGTATTGGGCTACATGGGCATATGCAGGAGATCTATTAGAATATGGAGCGAAAATATTGCTTTATGAGAATGGCTTTCTGCACGCAAAAACCATTGTAGTGGATAAGAAAATGGCTTCTGTCGGAACAATGAATATCGATTCCCGAAGCTTCCGGTTGAATTTTGAAGTAAATGCGATTACGTATGATGAAGCCGTTTCTAATGAATTGCACAATATATTTGAAGAAGATTGTAAGTTAAGCTCAGAGTTAACACTTGAACGCTACCATAAACGATCCTTATGGATTAAATTTAAAGAAGATATTTCCCGTTTGCTTTCACCAATTCTATAAAATAGAACGGGCACAGCTTTATCACGCTGTGCCCGTTCTATTTTTAATATTTAACGTTAAAAGAGGTATACTCCGGATCTCCGGAAAGCTTATTGACATCCATCTCATTTACTTTTGCAAATCGAGAGGGGCCTTTTTTAATTTCTTCAAGAAAACGATCTACATTATTATCTTCTCCATATGCTTCAAAGGCTACTGCACCGTCATCTTCATTTTTTACCCAGCCGACAATATCATGATTCATCGCAGCATGTTGGGTAAAGTACCGAAACCCGACTCCTTGCACACGTCCTTGAACTCTAGCAGATACATACTTCATAGAAAATCACCTCTTAATAGATATGATAGCATAATTTATTTATCAATTTACAGTAAAGTGATATAATTACATACATAAATATTCTGAAAATTATAAAATGAAAAGAATAATTAATCAAAGTATCTGAGCAAGGAGGGAGGGGACGTATATGGAATGGATGATTAGAAATATTAATATGGAAGAGATAGACCAATTTGCATCGATTTTAAAAGAAGCCGCCGAATGGTTAAAGAGAACAAATAAGGAAATGTGGTATACTAGCGAACTTACCAAAGAAGCATTATTAGAAAAGTATGCACTGAATGAACTGTTTATTGGGTTTTTAAATGGGGAATCTGCTGGAACAATAATTGTTCAGGAACAGGATCACATATTTTGGCCGCATGAAAATAAAAATGACGCTTTATATTTGCATAAAATCGCTATACGCAGAAAGTATGCTAAAGAAGGCGTTTCTGTTAACCTGATAGATTGGGCTAAGCAGCAAGCCAAAATGCAACTGAAAAAATATATAAGATTGGATTGTGCAGCTGACAGACCTAATTTATGTTATTTTTATGAGTGTCAGGGATTTCAGCAAGTCGGCCAAAAGACGGTTGGTGAATTTTTTGTAGCTCTTTATGAATATCAGGTTTGAGATTAATAAATCATTTTGATTTAGCCGTATGAATGAACAATGGAATATAAAATCAAAAGTGTTAAAAATTTAATTTTGTCTCACTATCTAAAGTATACTTGGTTGTGAGATAGATTATTTTATTAGTTCTCATAATAAATATTATGTAGGGGGCGTTATAGGAAATAAAAAAATTAAAGCTTTTCAATTCGATATTTATAGCTTCTCTTCTTCACAGAGTTAAAATCAATAAAATGAACACTATATTCTAGCACATCATTGGCGCTTAATTTATGTGCTTTTGCAAAATCCTTTATTTCAAGTAATAACTCTTTATCATAGGTTGTTTTATATTGAATACGATCTTTAGGGCGAGATTTTTTATCAAACTGAATAACTCCTTGCTTTAAAACCGCTTGTAAGCCTGATTCTAATAAATAATTTGGGTGTGTATCATATTGAATGGCCAATGTATTTAATTGATCAATAATCGATTTGCTAACATTTGTTCTAAATTTTACTCTCGATGTATCTGTTGTCTGAATCAGCTTTCCATCAATTAATTTCCACATTATATTACTCCTTTATTATTTGATTATGTGCTTTTGAATGAAGCCTTAAGTAATTTTCTTTATAGGATTCATAATGCTCTATTTCGTCATTGTATATAATATCTGCCAGTCTGGGAAGATACAATTTACCTTTTACCCAAACCCGAAAAACTGGATTACCAGATTGAGTAATTTCTTCAGTTATTTCACTACGCAGCTTCCATGTTTGAAAAACGAGTAGAAGTCCTTCGGCAAAGCTAAAACTGGCTGTAGTAATATTCATCACATAACCTTTCTTTTGAACCCAGCCATCACCATCTACAACTCCTCTAATAAAAGAGGGGAGGAACTCATCTGGCACCTCAGGAAATTGTACAGATAATGACTTATTAGGCAGTACTCCCAACTTCGCTAAATCATTCTTAATTTCTTTTGAATTAATAACCAATGTTGCTGTTGTTCTTGTTTTATATTTTTTCGATAAAATATAATCTGCACCCATATATCTCGCCACTTGACGAAGTATTGTTTGATTTTTTTGAGTTAAGGAAACACTAGAGATGCTCTGATTGATACAACCATCAGTTATAAACAACCCCAAAACCCACGCCATTTCATGTGACCACGTTTTAAAGAAATTTTCATTAACTTTATGCTTTCGCGGCTGCCCTGAAGATTGCTCTCTGTTCATTTTAACTCCATGTTTATAGATTACATTGCGAATAGCCCGATCAGAGATACCGACTCGTGCAACCATTTCTTTATAAGGCATACCGCTTTTATACATTCTAATAATAGCTTCGTCCGTGACCCCTGGGTTTCTAGGCATTTTTTTATCTCCTTTTGTTTGGTTTCTCTAATTATACAAACAAACGTTCGTATAATCAAGTGGAAACCTAGGAGAATTTAAAAATTTATCGTATAGTGAATTGGATAATACGCTAGTAATCACTCATCACCTTTAGGCATATCCATTTTATCTACAGCATTTTTCAAATCATCATTGTTAATATGCGTATAAATCATCGTCGTTTGTATCGATGAGTGGCCGAGTTGGCGCCTTAACTTCGGTACATCATTAATTTCATTGTGATACCTCGTAGCAAAAGAATGTCTTAGTTTGTGAACGGATAAGGATGGTTTTCCGAAAGCATTCGCGTATTTTTCGATTAACTTTTCAATAGAACGCGCAGTTAGTCGTCTTGGTGTGCCTTTTGGTCCCATTGCAGCAGCGATAAATAAAGCTTTGTTTGTTTTCTCAACATGATAGCGTTTTGCTCTGATTTGTAAATATTCATCTAAATCATCCATCGCTTGCTTGCTGAAATAAACATATTGTTCTTTGTTTCCTTTACGAATAACACGTGCAGTAAATTTGCTGTGATCAATATCATCTAAATCCAGGTTCACAACCTCTGAAAGTCGTAATCCAGAGCCTAAAATAAGCGAGACAACCGCTGTATCACGTTCACGATTTAGGCGGTGAAAATTTGCAAGCTTTTTGTTGTCTTTATAAAGCTCACCATAATCATGGGCAACAAATTGGCGAAATCGTTCATATTCATCACCAATTAAGATTTTTCCTTCCATTTTATTTGCAGTTGTTTCCATACTTTCTTTGATGTCGTTGAATTCAAGCTTTGCCATCACATTACGTTTTAAATATGGCTGTAAATCACGTGTTTCAGCAATGTTTTGCAGGTAGTTGAAAAGCGATTTTAAAGCAGATAACTTGCGATTTATTGTGAGTTCCTTGTTATGTAATTGGTATTTAAGAAAGGTCAAAAATCGTTCAGCTTCCTGAACAGTTAGTGATTCAAGCGACTCAAGGGGCAGATCTTTCAATTCACCAGAATAAAAATTTTCGGTCACGAGCCAATTGAAAAAAATTTTATAATCGTGTGCGTAATTGAGTAATGAAGCTGCTGATAATTTTCTTTCTTTATGATTGATAAATTCCTCGACATACCAAGGAAGTTCCTTAAGAAGCGTTTGAAGTTTATTGTAAAGTTGCTGTTTTGAATGATTTGCCATTAGATCACCTCATAGATAAATTTTACAGGACTGTAATCAGAATTGCAATTATTACGTCAAATTTATATTTTACGTAATAATCTATTTGGATGATATTTTATATACACCAATAAATAAATCTTCTTTCTCTGCCTGCCCTCTACATAAAAGCTTGTTTTGGTTTGCCTGCCCCCTATTTGTTCATGTTGATATTCTCTCTTGAATAAAATACCGGATTTATTCAAAGTAATAATTCAAAGAATAAATCCAACCATACCTATTGCTTCATCCACATCGGTTCTAGCATATTTCCATCAATATCAGACACCTCTAAGCCATACATTTGTTCTTCCGGCATCCCCATGTCGACATGATAAGCATCACCGCCGTTTACTTTCGCTAATCGGCCGAATTCTTTGACTGTTTCAGCACTTTCTAAGTTAAAGCAGATTAAAACAGCATTTTCTTTTTGAGTATCGGCAATCTTTTTACCTTGGAGAAACTGTTGATAGAAAGCATGCTCTAAAAGCATAATATAAAAATTTTCGTCCCATACCATACAGCTTGCATGGGTATCAGAGAAGTCATCGTTCTTTGTAAATCCTAGTTTTTCGTAAAAATCAGTGGCATTAGCAACGTTCTTGACTGGAAAGTTAACAAAAATCATTGTACTCATTAAAACGCCTCCTTTTCATCAGTTTACTATAAATGGATTATAAAAGCTTCTTCTCGATTGCTCAAATTTTTTTCTCTACGTGACATAAATGTAAAAAAACGCTATCTGTCGGGAATAAACGTATTAATATTTTTTCGCCTGCTTTATATTTTCAGGTAAAAAAATTACGATGAACTCGAAACCAGCATTCGAGCCATCGCAATAGAATATTTCATTCCAAAAATGGTTCCAATCATTTCATTAAAAACAATGACCAGAACCATTTTTAAATTGATTGTGACTGGTGTTATATCCCAGCCTCAGTTATTTTCGTTTTATCTGCTCTTATTATTAAAATGGTGAATTCCCCGATTGTTTTCTAATTGATCCTCAACCACTCCGCTTTGATAACTTTCATTCAATTGATTTTGCACAGCTTGAACGCCTTTGTTATCTTCAAATAGCTGGTTTTTCTTATTTTTATTCTTTTTGCTCATTACTGCCACCTCCTTATCTTTTAGTATGTACAAAACGTTGTAATAGCATGGCGATAATTACTTCCAAATAGTGGTTGTAGAACGACCTGTTCTCTTATCTCATCCGATGAAGCTATAGCTGCCATACTGCTAAATTTGATTTACCAATCCTTTTATTCAATCTTTACCCGAATATCTGCTTCCAGTTCATCCCCTTCCAAACTGAGATATTCCCAGCCGCCTTGTAAACTGATGGTTTCTGTATGCTCTCCGTGGCTTTCAAACAATAATTTCTTCTCTGAATCAGCGGTATTCCAAAACTGCACCCAACAAGTATAATAAAAGTAGTAGTAAAAGCGACTAAAATTAATAATTGTTTTTTCATCTATACTGCTCCTTTCTCCCTGCGTTTTTTCATATTCCAACGGCAAATAAAATAAATTACCAACAAAACCAGCGCAGGAATATTTTGAGCAATGAACATATAAGCTTTCATACTGAATGTCATATCGGAAAAGAAATCTGATTTTAAAAACATATATATGGAATACCCAAAGGATACGATCGGGAATAAAAGCCCCATAAATCGATTCTTTCTAGTCGATAAATAAAACTGGATTCCTAAAATCAAAACTCCTCCAACAAAGATAAGCAGCAGCTCCATTAGACTTAAATGCATAACCTGTCCCCTCTTTCATACATATAACATAACTTATTGAACAATTTTGTAATAAACGCGTGCCGTTATTCGGTAGATGACCACATAAACAATCAGGAAAACCAGAAAAGCGATCAGCACACTGATTGGGAATAAGTTCACCTGATTAATCATGATCAGAATCATTAATTTCCTCATGAGGAGGAAAATCGCTAAAATATGGATTCCTGTTACGACGACAGGGAGAAAAAAGACGGTTAAAATCTGAGATTTAATGGCTTTTTTAATTTCCGATTGATTCAACCCGATTTTTTGCAGGATAGAAAAACGCTCTTTATCGTCATAAGCCTCAGAAGTTTGTTTATAATAAATAATCAGTACCGTCATTAATAATAGTAAGACAGCTAAATTCAAAACAATGAACAAAACGCCACTTCGGAGGGCCTGTAAGTCACTTGCTGCTTCTGATCGTGTGTCTACAACGACAATATCCATATCTTCCTTTTTCATATTTGAGCGCAGCTGTTCTCCAAATGCTATTTCCTGATCGTCATTTACTCCTTGTTCCAAGCTGATTTGTGTAGAAACGTTTGTGCTTGCAGCATAGTCACCCAATATTTCTTTTTGCTGGTGCTCTATTTGTCGAAGGGTTTCTATATCATCAACAATCATGTAATAGGTGTCACTAATTAAACTTGTCGTTTCATTGTCTATAGAAAATTCTTTCATATCTTCCATGACAGTGGCGGGAAATTGAAAATCCATCAGTGAAAGCGTTCCATTTGTATATTCATCCCCTGTTCCATGTACATATACTTCATTTTCATCAAGCGACAGGTTATCTCCAGTTAACTGATTATAGCTTTCCTGATCGGTCATATATAAATTGATCGGACTCTCATTCGCTAACATGGAATAGGCATCTTTTGTAACTTCGAAGCCATCGCCCGCAGCAAGTGTTACAAAATTTAGATAGGTATAAGAAGATGAACCGGTAACGGTATTGTTGGTTTCAGAAGCTGTTTGATCAATCAGCTCACTTAATTTTGCTTTGATTTCTTCCTCTGTTTCATCTGTCTCCTCTGGTAATCTTACCTCTGAAATCACATTACCTGAATAGGTTGCATCATCACTCTCAGATACGATATATAAGGAAACCGCAATCGAAAGTAAAAGAATCATACCGACAGATAAAATGGTAATGTTCCCAAGACCTACTGCATTCTTTTTCATCCGGTAAAGCATGCCGGAAACAGGGATAAAATGGTTGGTCTGATAGTAATAGTTTTTATTATTTTTTAAAATTTTGAGTACAGCAATACTTCCGGTGGTAAATAAGAGATACGTACCGGCAATAATCAATACTGCTGCAAGAAAAGCATAAGGCATACCACTAATGGGAGATTGCAGGGTTAACACAATATAATAACCCCACCCAGTTAATAAAACACCAAGAATCGAAAAGAAGATTTTGGTTTTTGGCTCTTTTTCACCGACATTTCCGCTTTTTAAAAGCTCTATCGGGTTGGCTAATCGAATTTGAGAGATGTTCCCCAATAAAATCAATAGAAAAATGATGCTAAAGAAGCTTAGTGTCCATATCACCGCTTCGGAAGAAAACTCAGACCCAAGAGCTACATCCGCACCCATCATTTGGCGAATCAATAATACACAAACTTTATTAAGGATGGTGCCTGCAACAAATCCTACGACCATGCTGAATACAGCAATATATAAGGTTTCGTAAGCAAGCATTTCGCGTGACTTGCTGCCTTAATACTATGCGTTACCATCAAAATCGTTTGTCCCTCTTTATTAATTTGTCCGAAATGCTCCAGCAATTCATCTGTAGATTTGGAATCCAGGGCGCCCGTCGGCTCATCTGCCAATATTAATTCCAGATCAGCAATCAATGCTCTGGCAACTGCCGCTCTTTGCTTTTGACCGCCTGATACTTCATACGGGAATTTAGTCAAGATATGCTCGATGCCAAGTTTCTTTGCTATCGGCATTAGTTTGTGCTCCATTTCCTTATGCTTTTTTCCGGATAAAACAAGTGGAACAAAGATATTATCCTGTATCGAGAACATATCTAAAAGGTTGAAATCCTGAAATACAAATCCGAGGTTATTACGCCGGAATTCAGAAATTTCTTTTTCAGGTATTTGCACAATATTTTTCCGGTTCAGCAATACATTACCGCGTGTTGGCTTATCCAATGCCGCCAGAATATTTAATAACGTCGTCTTACCGGAGCCGGATTCCCCCATAATAGCTATATAATCTCCTGCGTCCACGCTGAAAGAGACATCAGAAAGTGCTTCTACTTGATTTCCTCCAAACCTCGTTGTATAGACCTTTCTTAAATGTTGAACTTGTAAAAGTGTCATGGTACATCTCCTTTCTTCCAACAACTTTCTTGTTGATAGGTAAAGAATAGCAAAAAAGAGAAATGTCAATCTACAGTCCTATCTGACATTTCTCCTTTGTTTCTAACATTTTTGTTAGATTGGCTATTCTGTTGTCATTTGTTTATCATCAAACACGATAGAAACCTTCGTTCCCTTTTTAGGCTCCGATTCAATTTTTATTTGATGCCCCAATTTCGTCAGGATTTGCTTGGAAAGGTAAAGCCCAATTCCACTGGCGCTCTTATGCTCGCGTCCTGTAAACCCTGTGAAATTTCTTTCAGCTACACGAGGGATATCTTCTGGGCGAATACCGATGCCTGTATCCTCTATCACGACAGCATTTTCTTCCAAGTAAATAGAGATGGCTCCTTCCTTTGTATATTTCAACGCATTGGATACAATTTGTTCGAGCACAAAGCTCAGCCATTTTGAATCGGTAACGATGCGTTGATCTATCCCGTCATAATGAACAGATAGTCTTTTCCGAATAAAGACAGAAGCATATTTTTTGAGGCTTTCACGAATCATGGCATCCAAGTCCACTTTTTGAAAATGATAATCCGTCGAAGTGCTTCCTAAACGTACATACTGTAATATCAATTCGACGTATTGATCGATTTTGAATAACTGTTCCCTCATTTCTTCCGTCACTTCCCTATCCTCATCTTGAAGAATTAAATGAAGGGCAGAAATCGGTATTTTTATCTGATGGACCCACATGGTGAAATAATCTAAAATCTCCTGCTCTTTTTCCGCTTTTGTATTTTCCAGCTGAGAATGTGCTGCACTCAATTTTTTCAGTAAATCCTGATAGTCACTTTCTATTAAATTACCCGGCAGCGATAATTGCTGTATCTCCATATGCGTTTGCTTTTGTTGAAAGGTGGGGAGAAATGTATAATCAAATTCATAAATAAATTCACGAAAATATACAATCAGGGAGATGTATAAAATGGATGAAAAAATAACTGCAGAAATAAAAAGTTCTTCAAAAGCAGAAGACATTCTAGCTCAAATTAATAGTAAAACGAAGCTGGGAGACTTACGAAAAATCGCAAAGGAGATAAAAAAAGATCATGAACTAGCTCTGGAGCTTTGGTCGACCGAAGCATTTTTACCCAGACTATTAGCCATCTTAATTATGGATAAAAAGCTTCTTTCAGAAGATGTGCTTAATAAGCTTGATGAGGATATGCAAATTCACACGTTTGATGAACGAAATAACTTAATGGACTGGTTAATGGCTAATCAGCTTACCAAGGACAAAAAGAGAATTGCATTGATGCAGTCATGGGAAAATAGCCCCCGCGCTCTCCAAAGGCGAGCTTTCTGGTATTATCAAGCGCGCTTGAGATGGACCGGACAAGCACCGCCTGATAATACTGCAGAGCTGCTAGCTGCATTAGAAGCTAATATTATGCAGGAAGAACCGGAAGTTCAATGGGCTATGAATTTCACAGCAGGCTGGATAGGTATTTATGATGAAAAGAATCGTACCCGCTGTATGAAACTTGGCGAGAAAACGGGCCTTTACAAGGATGAAATAGTAGCAAAAGGATGTACTCCCAGCTATTTGCCGGAGTTTATTACGATTGAAATTAACAAACGACATCATATTTAATCACCTTTAATTTACTACTTTCGCGTTACAATTCTAATCCGTATAAAAATAGTGGACTAGAATAATAAAAGGAGCGCTTCTTTTATAAAAGAACTAGCACCTCTTTTACTATCGATAAGCAATATTGGATCCAATATTGCTTATCGATAGTTTTGCGTTTGAGAGTAAATATTATATTAATTTTAGATTAACAGCTTTTCAAAACAACTCTTCTTCATATTGTCTTTTTCACACCTGCAATATATAGTGTCTTCACAGCACTGATTCAATAAACTGCTGTGCAGTCAACACACTAGCAAATTCATCATGAATCGTTGCCAGCGACAAATGATGGATGGTATCTGCATCTATGAATTTACCATGATGATCTTTCATTCCAAACGCAGCAGTGGCATCTGAAAGCAGATACGTTTTATACCCTAAATTCCCGCTCATTCTTGTCGTGGTAGATACGCAATGCGGTGTGGTTAAACCAGCAATTGCAATGGTATCAATATGACATGCTTGCAAATATTCATCTAAATGCGTTCCAATAAAAGCACTGTTCACTCTTTTTGTTATTACTTTTTCTTGTTCCAAAGGAGCGACCATTTGTTTAATAGGAAATCCCTTTCCTTTATAATAAAATACAGACTCCGGATTATCTGAAATGTGCTGAATATGAATAATCTCCCATTGATGTTCCCGACATTGTTCTAGTACCTTCTCCATATTTTCTTCTGCATCAAGGTTATTCCGCTCTCCCCACTTTTTGTCATCAAACGCCTTTTGAACATCTATTATGATTAATGCTTTATTTCCTTCCATAACGTCACCCCTTCATTTTTTATGCCTTCCCCCTTCTATTATCTTATTTTATATAACAATAAAAAGCTTTTACATAGTCTTAAAAAGGAAATTAGAGTATTTATCTTTTCATAATTAGGAATTTAAGTTATTCTGTTTTATAAAAAAAGGTTGAGGTATTATATGGACCAAATCGATAGAGAAATTTTGAGGATATTACAGGAGAATGCGAAAATCTCCATGAAGGAGTTAGCAAAAGCCGTTCACTTAACCTCCCCGTCCGTCATAGAAAGAGTACGAAGATTAGAAGAGCAGCAAATTATCGAAGGTTATCATGCGCATGTCTCCTTAAAAAAGCTGCATCGTCCCATTATTGCACTTGTCATGTTTAAATCTACTGATTGTAAAGCGTTATCGAACTTTTGTAATAATCATCCGGATGTGCTTGAGTGTTATCGAGTTGCCGGAGAAGTGAGCTATATTGCCAAATTGGCCACACATTCAGTGGAAAGCTTAGAACAATTTATTGATGAAACGATGCAATATGGAACACCATCAACAAATATTGTGCTGTCTTCCTATGAAAAGAAAGTAATTGATGCGTTTGATATGGAAGAATAAAAAATGAGTGGATTGTATAATCCCTCTCATTTTTGTCATTCATTTCCAAATCTCTTCCAAAGACATTATAATCAATATATCTTTAAATTGATAAGAGCTTCCCTCTGACGCAATAAATACTAGTTGTATTCACTTAAAAATTCTTCTATTTTTTGTCTGGTTGTTTGATTAGCTGTACTTTCCCAGTTAGTGTCATAACTATGATCAGAAAACGGAAAATAATAAGCTTGGTTGTCTATATTATTTTCTTCGAGTTTTTCATGCAGTATCTCTATTTGCTCTTCAGGTATTACTTTATCTTTTAGACCGACAAATGAAATCGTGGGTGCAGAAGTTTCATTTACATACTGGATAGGAGACATTTGAAGATAACGATGTTTGATTTCTTCTGTTTTTGGCTGGCCATCCATGAGCTGTTCAAGCAGTGGCTGAATAAATTCTTTACTATTAGTATCATCATAGAGCTGTAATAAATCCGATGGCCCATATAGATTAATAATAGAATTTATTTCCACGGTGGAATCGGAATCCGTTTCTCTGGGAGCAAGGCTGTTTTCCTTTAAATCCGTATACCCTGTTAACAATGCTAAATGGCCCCCGGCAGAAGATCCTATTAAATTAATTCTGTTTATATCTAAATGATATTCATCCGCACGTTCAACAATCCAGTTTACCACATCATGTGTATCTGAAATTTGTTTTTGCCACATGTCGGGTCCATTTTGACTGTATTCCACATTAAATACAACATATCCTTTCGAATTAAACCATTTACTCCATGAGGAAACCTCATTTTTATCCCCGCTGCTCCATCCTCCGCCATGAATATTTACGATAACAGGACGATTTTCATCATTCACTTTTGTATCCCATACATCCAGTAATAAATCTCCATCTTCCGCAGTTTTATAAACAACATCTTCTTCTAAATCGGAATACGTATCTGTTCCAGAAAAAGAGAATGTATAGTTATCCATCAATGCAGTTTCTGCGTCAATACGATCTGCATAATATTGGTTTTGAATCCCAGATAGGAGCGCGATTCCTAAAAAAGAAATACAGTTGACCGCCCAAATCATTTTTAAAAATAATGCAGATTTTTTCCAAATAAGAAGGAGTAAAATAATGAAAGCTGCTACACCTAAAATGAATAATGCTACAGGGAATGTGAGCAGGTAAAATGAAATTTGGCCTGAATAGGAACCATATCCACTAGCAAAAAATGTGCGCCAAAGCAAAACACACACGCCAGTTAGCACGAGTAAACTAGCAATAATACCAATTTTGTTGAAAATAGATTTAAATTTTGTAAATGTCATTTCTTTTCTCTCTTTCGTTAGTATGTCTGAATAGCGGTACCCTGAAAAGAGATTTTTGAAACTAAAACCTGTTTGTCAGACTACTTTAAATGCGCTAATGTTCACTAGATTTATAACTTTACTTAATTGTTCGCCGTTATTATTTTTATCTATAACATTTTACTCTTATTATTTTTATTTACCACTGAACCATTATTTGGAGTGCACTGGAAGAAAGATTGATATCTCATCTTCTGTAGACATAATAAGTATTTGTTACCATTTCCCCCTTTTTTCTGGTAAGATTCTCTTCCTCTTTGCATTCATATGGCAGGAGAGCATGTTTTACAGATAAAACAAAAAAGATCAAAAACGCTTCATGTTATTTAATCTGGATAAAGAAAGCATTATGTAGTTAGATTGGGGTGTAGAAATTCTAGAATAATATATTTTTACACTCCCTTTTTTAAACGAACGTACCTCATACTAAATCATAGAGGGGTTTATCCCTCCTCTTAAAATAACTAACAAAGTCTTTGTTTATTTAAACTTGTGAGATCTATATTCTCCAATTGTTTTAATTGGTTAATTTTAATGGCTAGCATTTCTTCTGTTTTCTTTAATTCTTCCTGATGCTTCTGAAGTTTTTTTGATGCGCTTTTAAAATATCAATTCGTTCACTTAATACTTCTCTATCCCCTTTTAAAAAGCTCATCATTTCTTTTAAATCAGCGATGGAAACATTCGCATTACGTAAGCAGGAAATCACTTCTATCCAAGATAAATCTTCGTCATTCAACCCAGCAACGATAGCCCATGTATCTTCATGTCCCTCCATCAAGCTGCTTGCCTGATTAAAGGGGGTTCTACCCCAAAGATCGACTAAGAATAATACTTCATCCTGATTGTCGAAAGAAGCAATGGCCTCTTCCATTTTTGCTCTTACGTCATCCGGACCTTCACTCGGCATCAACGTAACAGCCTTGACATTCTCTTGCTCTCCAAAGATCATCGCTCCAGACTGCAAGATACCTGTCGCAAATTCACCATGGCTGGCAATGATAATTCCTACCATCTTTTTAACCTCCTTTTTATGTTTGTTAAGGATTAAACTTGTATGAGCCGATTCTAAATAATGATTTTTCAATATTTGAAGCGCTTTCATAAAAAGAAAAAGAGAAAGGAGAGAAGAGTAGTTTAATGAAGTTAAGGATACGAAGTGCCCTTATTCTTCATTCACTACCATTCACTCCTCCCTAATTGAGTTAGTAATATCAAAAATATTAAATGATTATTCTACTAGCTTTCAATGAGTCATCTTTTAATAGTAGCAAACAAAGGTGCTAGAAAATCTAAATAACCGGTAATAAGCTAATTAAACGTTTCAATTATTAATTACTTCTTTATTCTATACTTTATATTTAATTCTCTCCTACCAGCCGTATTTTTTATATCCCCATTCTTTTTCAATATGCTCTTCTTTTTTTATAACGAGTGTTTCGTGAGGTATATCTTTTTCCACATTTAAACCAGGATATAGTGCGCATTCACTTCCTACTTTTACACCTGGGAAGAATATATTATTAATACCTGTCCTAGTATAGTCACCAATAAAAATCGCATTAGAATAGGTATCTGAATAAGTTCTTCCATTTATTTTGTGTATTTGAGGAGTGTCATTAAATCTTACGATTCCACATACACAGGCTGCAGCAATATCTACATATTGGCCAATCACACCATACATTTCACTATAATGAATAGCAGAAATACCTTTCATTGTAACACCCTCAACTTCCGCATTATGTCCTATCCTGTTCTCACAACCAATTACAGTATTTGGTTCAAGTTTTGCATAATCTTTAACATACGAGTTATTTCCTATTAAAACAGGGCCATTTATAATAGCACCAGTATCAACATTTACATTATCCCCAATAATGACATTGCCATTAATGGTTACATTCTTACCTATAATTGAATTATTACCTATCTGAATATTACCGTTTATAGTTGATTCTTTAGAAACAGATGAATTGTCCCCAATAGAATATCCGTTTATTTCCTTAGTAAATGAATTAAGATAGTATGCATTCACATTTAATATATCCCATGGAAATTGTAAACTATGCACTTTATCCTGAGCAAATACCGGTTGAATCTTGTTTCCCTCTTTTAAATAATCATTCAATCCATTTTCAATAAATAACTGGTTAGGAATCATAGCCCCTGTCACACGTTGACTGAATCCGTAATTAGCGTACGAAATTGTTTCTAATGCATGCTTATCTAACTTAAATACTCCTGCAACTTCAGAATTAACATAGTGTTCTCGAGCATGGGCTAAAAATTGATTTACTTGATTATTCTCTACAAAAGCCCCAATCATATCAATACTTTTTTGTTTTTTTTCTATTAGTAGAACACTGGTATCTTCTTCTGATTCCTTAAGATATGTCAAATCGTCTAGACTTATAAGACAATTCCCCTTTTGAATAATAACTCCTTCCTTAAATTGTTCTAAATTGTTTCGTAAAAAAACATCTAAATTTAGGGTTGGATCAATACAATTTATTTCCCGATACTTTCGTAATAAATTTCTAGTTTGGTCTGGTTTATAACTAAGAAATACATAGATATCCGATTCCAATATACCGACTTTTAATAATCTATCTATTTGCCAAAAAATCATTTCTTTATTCAATATTGGAAGGCTATTAATTTGATAATGTTTATCAAAAGGAAACATTTTTGGCTCTATTTCACCACATAATATAAAAGCTTTCATTGTTTTCCTCCTCATCTTATCTTGGAGTTTTATTAATCTAAATAAAACTCCAAGATAAGAGTGTCTAGAGAATGTTAACCTCTGTCGGGTTTATTTATATATAGTATGCATCAAATAGTAATTTTTTGTTTGATACAGTGCAAACCCTAAATTAAAAGGCTTTCCATTCTTCATACAAGCAATAATTTTTGTATCAATTAACGGTGCTCCTTCTTCAACATCCAAAAATTCAGCAATTTTTGAATTAGCTAAGGTAGCACTAATTCGTTGATCTATAAATTCATAGGATACTCCTTGCTCATTTAAATACTCATAAATAGAGTTTTCGCAAATTTCCACATTTAAATCTTTAACAATTGATGCATCAAAATATTCTATCTCATAAATAACTGCCACTTTATCAGCATATCTAATTCGTTCAACTAACCAAAGTTCTTCTCCAGCAGCGATTTTCATATCTTCAGCTTGTACAGCATTCGCTTTTACTTTTTCCAATTTAAGTAATTTTGTAGAAGGTTCCATTCCTCTATTTTTCACTTCTGAAGTAAATCCAATTCCAGCTTTGAATCCAAAAAATTTTGGTATGGGGTTAACAAAAGTTCCTATTCCCTTTTTTTTGGATAGTATTTTTTCATTAACAAGTTCTTCAATTCCTCGTCTAACTGTTATTCTTGACACTGAAAGGTTATTAGATAATTCTAATTCTGATTCAATAATTTGATGTGGTTGATAAATACCCGCCTTAATTTGACTTAGTATATAATTTTTAACAATCTCATATTTAGGTGCGTTATTAGTCATAATAAATATCCTCTCTAACTATTATAATCTGTTGTTATTATACCATCAGAAAGAATATTAATCACTTTGTAAATTATTTCCAATAACCGTAGTATTGGTTAAAGAGTCTATCATTGTACTCATCAGCACCATCTAAATTTGAACTCTTAAATACAGGTATTTCTAACTCTGCTTCTTTTAGGCGTGAAATTACACCAATAATAACCGATTGCGCAATTCCAATTCCTGTAAAATCAGATGTAGGCCCTAAATCTGCTTCTACTCCTTCTATTCGATAAGCTGCATCTCCTTTTGGAGCATGATTATCAATAGTGACATCAGCAATTTCATAGATATTTTTCCCTGACTCATGCCGGGAAGAAACTGATTGGGTATGCTCCATAGACGTCAAAGCAATCACATTTGCTCCCAGCTTTTTAGCTTCAATACACATTTCAACTGGTATATTATTTCTTCCTGAATTAGAAACGACCATAATTGAATCCCCGGCTTCAACTTTATAAAGAGATAACATATTCTTGGCATATCCATCTAATCGTTCCATATAAGTGCTTTTATTTGGCATTTGATGCAACATTACTTCAGGTGGGAGAATACCTTTCACATAAGCTAGTCCTCCTGCCCTAATATAAATTTCCTCTGCTACCATATGGGAGTGACCTGATCCAAAAATATAAAAACGACCGCCATCTTTACAACTATCAAAAATTAACTCTGTAGCCTTATCAATTGATTTTTCTTCATTTTGCACAACTTGCTCCCATGTATTGCTCAAATAATTCAAAAACTTTTTAACTTCTGTTTTAGTAGTCATTTGATCTCCACCTTTTCTTATTATGAATTCATATTAACACAACATGTTATAACAAGTAAAGGATTTAATATGTTCTTCGATTTTATTAATTAATTTCTCCGCCTCGCCTACTTTAAAGAAACTACTTTGAGCCTCGTACATATCAGTTTTATATAAATCCTTTTCTGCAAAGTAAAATAAATAATCATTTGTAAGACTAAAAATTAAAGCTTGATATTTGCTTCTCAATTTCTCTGTTAAGTTAGAAGTTATTTCTCCGGGTATAAAGACAATTAATTGACTATCTAATAGGCCTATCCAAAAAGGAACTTTAATTGAAGAAATATCATTTAAGGTGTCTTTCATTTTAATAGTGGCACGCTTTCCTTCAATTTCTACTTCAATTAATCTGCTTTCTTCTACACTATTTTCCTCTTTTAACTTCCATTTTAATTCCTCTATAGAAATTTGTTCCTCTCTCTTAGAAATATTACTTACATCTTTAGTTTTTAATCTTATTGATTTTTCGACAAAAGAAATTCGTTCTAATGTTTCTTTTTCTTTTAAGTACTCTTTCTCTCTTATAAACTGGCCATATAGTGAATTACTAAAAAATCTAGATTGGCTGAAACTTTGTTTTTCTCTTGTAAACCGTGTACTAATATTTGCACTGCTTCCATTGATAAAACTTACTAAATCAAAAGACTCGTTCATTTTTTCATAAAAACCAGATAGAAAATCTGCTGAAATTAAATAATTACTAGAAGACAAAACAGTAGGGTGACATGAATAATTAACTATAGCTGTTTTGCTTGTATCAGTAATAATTTCAAATACGGTCATTATTTGATCTATCTTTTTCGAAGGTTGATGTCTATTCGTAGCAACTTTATGAATATTCGTTTTACTGATACTGTAATTAAAAGTTTTCATTTTATATTTACTCAATACTATTGATTCAGTTATTAATAAAATAAGATGCTCTTCCATGTAGCTATCATAGTCTCCAAAAATCCCTGTTAAACCACTCTTTATTTTTTTATTTGTATTAATCATTCCACTGGGGCCCGAATGGGTATGTGTTGCAAAAAGAAACAAGTCGAATTTATGAGAATCAGTTAAGACATTTTCTTTAATTATTTTTTTAACTTTATAGCGTAATGTACTGTCAATACCTATCACATCAAGTGATATGAAAAATAAGTAATGATGATTGGATTCATCAAAAAATGTATGAGTTTTAACAAATAATGGATCGTGTTCTCCTTTACACTCTCTAACAGGATAATAACCGCTTAACCCCTTAACTTTAATATAATTAATTTTCTTTTCTGAAAAACCATATCGAATTACCATTAATATTCCTCCTTAATAACCGAACATCACCTATTATAATATGTTATAAATACATGATATTCAATGGTTAAATAATTACAAATAATTTACATATAGTTCCAATTACGAACATAAAGCAGACATCTTAGTGATATTTGATACTAATTTTCAATAGTATATGCATTAAATATATACTAGTCTTGCGATCTTTTTTTGCCGCCAAATACAGTGTATTTCACCTGTTTAATGCATTTATAGGCTTATAAGCATAACATGATAAATTATAAGAGATTTTATGTTGTATATCGACAAATACTGAAATTATGTGATGAGGGAGGTAGTTAGTAAATATCGCAGCGCTGACTCGCCATTCACTTTAAAAGCTACAAAACGTGGATCGATAGCTTTACAAAAAAGCGCCAATAAAATGAGGTCTCTTATCTCATTTTATTAGCGCTGCTCCTGGGTATACGACCTTATCCCTGTCAGACGAACTATGACTACAATTTCTCTAAAGATATAGTAGTCGATATAGGAATAAAGCGCATAATCTTCATAAAACATATATTCCATTTTCAACTGTTAAATCCATTTGATAAATGAAACCGAATCTATGGACTAGGAGCCAAATTCGAATATAATCAACGAGCCTCTAGATTAAACTTTTCTAAAATAGCAAATAAGGCAGCTTGTTGTAGTGACGTTGGCACTTCTATATTTTATTTGTTTTAAAGGCGATTGTATTCTTTGTAATAAACGGTCTATATATGCTGCGAGTATTCAACTATAAAACGAAAAAAGTTCAACTTAAATTAAGAGAGATTCTTTTGTGTTAGTAAACTATATTAAATGCTTCAAATATAATTTACTAATCTGTATAACATGGTTCACTTTTATATTTTTATATCATATAAAAAGAATCACTTTTCTGTTTTTGCCGAGGTTTATAGCTACCTAAAAAATAGCAGGCAAAATCACTGATAAGCAACTTTGCCTGCTATTTTTTCTAATTTTTTAGAAATATATTTTGCTGTTATTAATCTAAATTAGTTAGAGATTTCTTTTAAATTATCTCTGTAAAACTGTAGAGTTTAGCTTCTTTCCTAAAATGAGAGACATACATTTACGCTAATGCGCTTATTTATTTTTGTTTGTCTGATAACTTTGGTGGGAAACTTTATTTTTGTCTACAATAATATATTCATCTCTTATTGGTGTATTCTCCATTAAATTCGTTAACATCTCGATAACGCCTTTTTGAATTCTTTCCTGCGCCTCTACGGTCATACCAGAATAGTGTACTGTTAATCCTGTTTGTTTAAGAGAACGCCATGGATGATCTACTGGAGCTGGTTGTGGATACCAAACATCGCCGCCATATCTGATACGACCATCATTGACCGCATGAACAATTGCATTTTTATCTACAATTGCACCGCGAGCACAGTTAACAAGTACAGCATTTTCTTTCATTTGACTTATTATTTCCTGGTCGAATTTATTCTCAGTATCTGCAGTTAAAGGTGATTGAATAATCACTACGTCAGAGCTTTTAATTAGTTCACCGAACGTAACATATTCGACTCCGATTCTTTCTTCTGCATCTTTCTTTCTAAACGGATCATTATATTGCAATTCTACATTAAAAGCTTTTAATCGTTCTGCTGTTAATTGACCAATTCGGCCAAAGCCAAAAATGCCGACTTTTTTATTTAATAGCTCATTGGCACCAGAACCTACTCTTGGCAGATCCCATTCACCTTCTTCCGCTTGCCTGTGCCCCTCTTCATAATTTCTTAAGAGCAACAATGTTTCCATTACATTTTGCTCCGCAACACTTTCGTTATTACTGCCAGTTACCTCGGCTACCGTAATCCCTTTTTCTGCTGCTGCTTCTATATCGACATGGTCAGAACCAATTCCTGCAGTAATTGCCAGTTTAAGATTTTTTGCTTTTTCGACACGTTCTTTTGTAATATATGCCGGTAAAAAAGGAGATGATATAACAACATCCATATCTTCAATATGTTGATCGATTTCTTTATCATCAGTTATCAATACTAACTCATCTTCTGTGCCGTTCAGAAAATCTCTTAAGCCTAAAGATGCCTCTTTAGTTAGAAGTTGTGAAGAACCTGTTGACGCTGGAAATAATGCAACGATTTTCATTATAATCCTGCTCCTTTTCATTATAAATTTTCTTACTTCTCTCTTCAGGGTCTTTTTATTTACTTTAGCTCTCCATATAACACCCCCTTTATATAGAAAAAACCACCATCTTATAAAAATCGAAAGCGATTTTACAAGATAGTGGTTAGTAATTAGCACATAAGGTACCATAGACCAATCCGCCATTTATTTCTATATTAAATTCAAGTTATTTAACAACAATAAGCAATTTTGTTCTCAAGCATTAATCGGATACAAACCGAAACAATTTATTTATTTGATAACATAGCTGGATATCAATATCATGACCGTAGTTAGTAATCAGCACCTATGTACCATTGGCTAAGCTACCTAAAATAGTGTAATAGCTTTACAGTCTATCTATTGGTTTGTCAAATATAAATATTGAAATAGCTTCATCATCTTCCACATTAATATCCGCAAATAGTTTTAAAAATTTTGCACCAACTAATTCTTCTAAATCTGAAGGCCGTACTTTTTCATACAGTTGCTTCACCATTTGTGTCCTGGCTTGCCAGATCATTGTATGCCCTTCCTCGGTTTGAGCGATAAACTTTTCTACAGGACTAAGGCTCCCATTCATATAAGCAATAGCCCAAGTACCATGAAATGAGACTTTTATTTTCTCGGGGCCTTTTCCGATATGCTGTTTACGATAGGACCGAACTAGATTGGCAAACTGCTGTTCGACTTTATGAATAGTTGTGGACATGTATAAATCCTCTTTCATAAATAGTATTAATCTAATCTCAAAAATAATTATACCACTTTTTTTACATTAATCAAATTAAACCAATCAAATTAAACCGAAACACTAGATTAAAAATTATCTTTAGCCCCCGCTACTTCCATACGGATATTTGCTCCGATTTAGATACAAACTGCGCAGACATGGCTTTTGCTCTCGCTTGAAGCAATACTTGCCTTCCCTCCGGAGTTCTCGTATATACCAGTTCCGCTTTACCTAAGTGCTTTTCCCAACAAGCCAGGAAAAGTTCTGCCATTTCCTTATTTTGTGCCAGTATCGCAGGAACAGCATGGTAATCGATACGGTTCCACCATAATGTCCGCTGTTTTCGGACAACTATATATCTGGGACTCTCAAGTGGATCCAGTACCTCGCGCAATGCCTCCACATATATTTTTTGTTCATAGATGGGGGGCATTCTCTAACCAGCAAGTAATGACGCCATTTTCTTCTTCTGTCTGAATGAGGGAAACAGCTGGCTTTGTCTCTATCCAACTTGACTCAAATAAGGCCTGATATACGATAGTTCCAACTTCACTCATGCTTTTCTCGACACTAATATTACGAAATAAGATTTTAAGTAATCTCCAAATGAATGGAGAAGCAATAATAAGAGCAATAGCTATAATAATAACAACCACCCATAAAAAAGCACGAAAATTATCTTCCAAAATGCGGAAATTCGTTATTTCACCAAGTACATTATCTACAAAGAAAAAAATGATAGAAAGTATCGCGAGAATCAAGGCCTTGATGGTATTCGTAAATAATAATGGACGCGGCACCTGCTGTTTTTTGGCAGATATCTCTTCCTTTAAAGTCCCATCTATTTCAACTGCCGACTTCCAGCGCCGGAAAAGCTGCCCTCTCTCCCTTGCCAAATCACACATCTGCCGGTTGGACTGTTCCTTATCGATGCTGTAAAAGGGAGGTTCGGCCAATGATAGTCGACCAATCCCTGTTTGAATCACATTCTTCTGATGCCCTAGACCAATCAAGGCCTTAAAACGTCTTTTCAATGCAAGGTAATCCTCCCCGCCTTCTGTATTGGTAGCATCCAAGCAAACAAGATGCCATATATTGGCTGTTTTTTGCGGATTGTTTTTCTCTACACGAATGGCTCTTCCTCGCATCTGATTGGACAGCATAAAAGAACCAACATAAGAAGCGAGGACTAATGAATTAATAAACGGTGCATCCCAGCCTTCTCCAAGTAATGCAGCTGTACCAATTAATACAGTGATTTCGCCACGTTCAAATAATTTTGTCATCATTTGCACCATTCGATGCCGTGCACTGGTATTGATAGTGATTTCTACATAAGATGCATCATAGGACAGTTCCGCTGCTGTTATAGCAACATCCCATTGTTCGGCTAAATCTTCACAGGCTGCCAATACCTTCTTGGGAATAATAACAATCGATCCAGTTAAAACCCCAAGCGAGACATCCAATTCCCTGCGGCGCAATTGTTCAAAAACAGGTATAGCTCCCAAACGCCGGAGATCCTGCTCATCTTCTGCTTTCTTAGGCAAATCTTCTCGTCTAATATAATCTGTAAGAATAACCTGGCGCAGCTCTGTTCCTAATTCCTGTGCCTCAAAGGCTGTCACTTGCTGGATGCTGTTTAATTTCGACGGGCTCTGCACCAATAAACGGTTGATTCGATCATTCGCTGTTAAGACCACCCTGCGCTTTTCAACAGCTCCGAGACGTTGAAGGTAAGACTGTATTTCTTTTCGTACCGGCTCCTCTTCATCCATAATATGCTTATCTTGATATAGAAGATGTGTCAGCATGAGTTCCAGCCATTCCAAACTCCACTCCGGAATTTGTTTTTTCTTCAAGCCCATTATCGGAAGCGGCTTTGTCCAAGCAGTACTTTCCACTTCCTTTAAGAAAATAAGCATACTGGACAAATAAGCCGGCTCCGACAGAATTTCTTCTGCATATGTATCCGGATCGGTGATCCATGGATGTGCTTCTATTTTATCAATAAGTGCTGGGTTGTGACGTATGGATTGTTGAAATGCTATGACCTGACTTCGAAATTGGTTGATCTCCTCCTGCTCCTCATGGAGGGGGTCGGATATCCAGACATAATCTTGAAACGGAGCGAGCTCTGCTTCTCGTACCAGCTCTGCTATGCTTATTTCAGCATCAATCTCGCCGCACAGCTCCAAATAGCGGTTCCATTCTTGGATGGATACATCATATGGCGGAGTAGCTGTCAAAGCTACAATAGCTGGGTTAGTAAGATTTTTTCTAAAAGAAACAGCAGAACGCCACCATGCAGTGCGTAAATGATGTGCCTCGTCCAGTACCAATGTCTTTACATAAGAAGCAAGCTTTTCCTGTACTTCTTCCTCCTGAGCAGTCATCCATTGATGAAACCCTTGATAGGTTGCGACTGTAACCAAAGCCTTTTCCTTTAAATCTGTGTCATCCATTCCGGCTGATTACCGCTCTGATCAAATAATTCTACAAAACGGGCCACCCATTGGTCGCGGATGGCGATAGTCGGTGCCAGTATTAATGCAGGCTGATTAAAACGCAGCATCATCTCCAATCCGATAACTGTTTTTCCTGAACCTGAAGGAGCTACTAAATGTAAATGACGTTTATTCAGATAGGTGTCCATATCATCTATGATAGCTTGTTGATAAGATCTCCATGAATATTTAAACTGTATTCGCTCAGGGAAGCTCTCCATATCTGTCTCCTCATTTCCTTGCTCTCTATTCTATATTATCATCATGATCAGTGAAAGGAGATACGCTTATAATTGGCATTTCCATCGTTTATCCCTCTGTCACATCTTTTTATTCACATTATACGATTCAAGTGGAGAATCTGTCTATTGCTGCAATATTGAGTAATCATTTACTATTCTTTGTTCGTATCTATTTTGGTATTTTTGCTTATTTAATGACTAGTTATACGAATGTTAATACGTGTTTTCATAGCTTAATATAATAACTTATAACATATTCTTATATACGAAAAAGCAACCAGCCTACAGAAGATTCATAGGTGGTTGCTTTCTTTGCGTTAAATCGCGATAAGGTTTTTAACATAAAGTAAATCTGTCATCTAGTCCCTATACTTAATAGGTCCACACTTTAGCTTGAAGTTCTTGTACTCCAAATTCCAATGCATCGTCTAAGTCTTCCTTATAAATATCCAGATGGCCATTTGTAATAGCACTACCCCTGTCTTCGCACACGTAAGTTTCATCCTGCTCCGGGATATGTATTTTCGTGCCAAAAGGAAGCGATTGCGGACATGCAATGGTCCTTCCTTCTTCTACTTCCTCACCAGATGCTGTGATACCATAGGCTGGATCACCAGGTTCTTTACCAGTAGATTCTGGACCAGCTGTATAAGCTGTCACTGTAAAAGAGGCTCCGTTTTGATCTGGTATTGTTACTGTTTGCCCAGCTTCAATATATGCAGCATCCGATATGGATGGATTTGCTGCAATAAGCGCATTGACATCTACTTGATAGTTTTGTGCGATACGATAGACATTATCTCCCGGTTGCACTTCATGCTGCTGCTCAGCTGCTGCCGCCCCAGTAAAGAGCACGAATCCAGCCAAAGCAAGAAAAATTGAAAAAATATACTTGATAATAACACCTTCCTCTCCAATATGATAGTAACTATCTACCCCACTTCTTAGCTTATAAACTCAAATTCTATCTATTTAATCTAATTGTAATAAAAATGAAAAAATAGAAATATATTTTATTCTATTGATTATTTTCCATAGATGAGCATGCTGGTGAAGTTCTTGCGTAAAAACATCCAATCAATGAATTACTTTTTCGCATAACAAAGTGATAAAAACGATAAATAATTCACAACTCTCGAATTATTTATCGCAGGCTAATAACAGTATCATACGCTTTTAGTGCGTAATTTATAGTTGTATGGTAATCTGTTAAATTATTCTTCCCTCCGTCTTATCTTCCTCTTTTAATTTTAAAATAATGAAGGCAATGATTTTATCCCATTTTCCTTCTTGTCCAATTATATTCTATGTATAAGCGTACTAAGTAATCTGTCGTTGGAAAAAGAAATTGCGTGTTTATTATGTAAGCCTATGGCACCTTCCAAAAAACAGTCTGTAAAAAAGAGAAGGAATCTCTATCAAGTCTCTAATATGTTGGATGGGGGGTAACACAATGAGTCATCTGATTTATTCACAGAACAATTTGATAGAGAAACCTTATTCCTTATTGATAATGATAATCATTATCACTTTAATTGTCAATACATAATTACAATATTATTTAATTTAGGGAATGGAATCATTCCATTTAAGAGGTGCCTTACCCGTTCACGACGATTAAATCAAATGATGCCGGCGGGCACAAAACGGAGAAATAGTAGTCCTCTGCAGGATCCCATTGCTTATGCCAAGCCTCATCCGCATGCCCCTCTCTTACATTATGCCGATAACGGCGAACCTCTGGTAATACATCCACTAGAATCTTCAAATCAACAACATCAGAAAATTCGGGCAGCGAGCTATAAATTCCATCAAGAATAATGACCTTTGAGGGCTCTTTCGTTATGGAGGATGAGGCCAGACCGCTTTCAGCTGAAAAAGAAAAAGGATGATATTGAACGCTTTCCCCCGCTATAAGCGGTAACAATGCTTCTTTATGCAGACGTTGCCAGTCAATACATCTGGGACATTTCCATTCCGATGTAGAAGTATTCCATTTCTCGTCTGTAATCGTCGCGTCGAAAAACGCATCACACTGAATAACAGTTGCTCCTACGTGTGAAGCAACCTCAGCAGCCAGCGTAGATTTTCCTGCACCGCTCCCCCCGTCCAAAGCCACCACTAAGGGGCTGATTCGTCCTTTCAGGTATCCATTTATAGCGGATACGATTTGCTCGGAAGCTTTTCTTGTTACTTGAGTGTTTTTCACGATTATCCCTCCTCCGTGTCAGACACAAGATTAAATTCACTATCTACAAGTATTCATTTCTTTGGAATAAATGCTTATTAAACTAAATTTCCGGCTTCGGCTTGTTTGCTTCTTGCCATTACGAAAATTGTATCACAAGTAAATTAGCTGCATCGTGTTTTTAACAAAATTGCGCAGTTGGTATAATAAATACTTTTCCCTTCCAGTCCAAAAAAAGAACCCTCAGATAAATGAGAGTTCTTTAACATGGAACGAATAAACCGAACCCATTAAGAAATTGGAAGCCGTTCTGTTTCTTCTTAACGACTGTTCACTTTTTTACTTTCTGAAAGCCAGCCTTCAAGATTGTAGGACATTTCCCAGAAATGGAGTTCGTATTCTTTTGCGATAATAAATTGTTCTTTTACCTTCTCTTTTTCCTTATCATTCATATCTTCAACTAAAGTGTTTAGTAAATTAATCATTTCGGTAGTTGAATCTTGAAACCAGTCACTCGCATACATTTTAATCCAGTTACGATAAATTTCCGGCTCTGGAGTGGCATTTTCATTCACTTTTCCGATGTCCGCATATAACCAATAGCATGGCAGTATGGCAGCCACAGTATGTGCTAGATTTCCAGACAGGCTTGCTCGATACAAATGCGAAGTATAGGCATACGCAGTTGGCGCTGGTTTGAAGTTATCTAAATCTGCTTGTGTAATATTTAAAATCTCAGCGTGCTCGTTATGCACGGTCAGTTCAGCCTCTGCTGTAAAGCGCGCTTTATCAGCTAAAAGAGCAGTCAGCTTAAAATCTTCGGCCTGGGATGCTGCAATCGCGTGGATCTTACCGTAATGTTTTAAATAGTAAATATCTTGTAAAATATAATACTTAAATGTTTCTAGCGGCAAATCTCCTTTCACGATTCCTTGCACAAATGGGTGATGAAAACTTTGCTCCCAGCTTTCCTTCGTTGCAGCACGTAATTCATCCGTAAATTTCATAAAAAAATCCTCCTTTAATCTTTTTTCTAAAGACTCGTAGAAGGAAGCATCTGCATACAAAAACATACACACGAAAAAATAGCGCATGGTTGTCTGCTTATTCTACTTCCCTCCGCTGGCCTTAACCAGATCAGGTTCTAAGGGTGCTAAATATACATTTATCTCAGCCGTTACGGCGCCCCTAGCAGAAAATTGAAATGTATTCGATTGTCTATTATGGTAGCAGAACAAATTGTTAAGTCAAGTCTTTTTTGTTTATAAGAAAATCAGCAAAGAAATAATCAAATCTATTAAAAAAATAGGTTTCCAAGAAGCTTAAAAAACTAGTGTGTTTCACTCGTTATCATGGATAAATCATTATCTTAATGCTAGTATCCTTCTGATTTACGGCGGTTTCTACAGCCTCTTTGATATTATCTAAACGATACTTATGGGTAATTACATCCTCGAGACCAAGGTCCTGACTGCCAATTGCCTGTATTGCTGTCGGATAACTGTTTGCATAGCGAAAAACACCGTGAATGTCGTATTCTGAATCGACGATATGGGTAATATCTACAGGTATTTCTGAGGATGCAGGTAATCCAACTAATACAATCCTTCCTCCGCGTTTCGTAATCGTCAGTGCATCCTGAACCGCCCGGCCATTACCTGAAGTTTCAACGGCGATATCCAAACCACTGCCAGCTGTTGCCTTTTCTATCTCCTCATGAATATTATCTTGTGTTGGATCAAATACCTTTGTCGCGCCAAATTTCTTCGCTAATTCTCTGCGATATGGTACCACATCCGAGCAATAGATTTCGTTCACTCCGAATATTTTCGCTGCCTTGATCGCTAACAGCCCAATAGGTCCTAAACCGGTTATCAGCATTTTATCATTGGGATGAACTTTTCCGCGCTGCATCGCATGAATGCCAACAGAAAGCGGTTCAATTAAAGCCCCTTCTTCATAGCTCATTTGATCCGGTATTTTAAAGGCGAAATCACTGCGAATCGTGACATATTCAGACCAAGCTCCGTCAACTGGCGGAGTTGCCATAAATTGTACTTCCGGGCAGAGATTGTATCGGCCTGATTTACAATATTCACAAGTTCCGCATACCACACCCGGCTCGACAGCTACACGGTCGCCTGCCGCAAGATTCTCAACCTGACTGCCAGCTTTAACAATATCTCCTGCTAATTCATGCCCTAAAATGAGTTGTTCTTCTACGACATAACGCCCGATTTTTCCGTGTTCGTAGTAGTGCACATCAGAGCCGCATACACCGATACACTGCACTTTGATTAATACTTCATTTTCCTTTGGTTCTGGTATATTTATTTCCTTAACCTCAATATCCAATGGCTTATTCAGAACTGCTGCCTTCATCTTTTTCATTCCTCTACACCTCTTTGATATGTATTGTTTTGCCAAGCGTATAAATACGTCATCCTATACTATTTTGGAAAAATAGAGAGCTATAATTTTTTAAGAACATATTCTTCATTGTAACATGCGTGTTGATATACGATAAATAAACGTGCGATCTTTCTCTTTTTATAGAATACAATGTGCTATAAGCTCTTCCTCTATTTTCTTAGAACAGCTTCTCAATGTAAGGCATTCCATTTCCTCCAAAATTAAAACACTATCTTTGTTCGAGATAGTGTCAATAAGAAGATGGCATGTATCATTTAAATTCATATTTTCTGCCTTATTATTTCGTATACAAGTGAGAAAGCAGCTTTCTGTTTTTTTCATGAAATTTTGAGTTGTGAGAAGAGACATAAATCTCATTATAGGCATCCGGCTTCATATACAGCTTTGCTTGATTCACTGTATTCGCTGCATCATTGTACGCGCCGGCAATTAAGTGCACCTTTCCATCGAATGAAAGAATATCACCGGCAGCATATAAACCAGCTATGTTCGTTTCAGCTTTTCCGGATCCTTTTACGAAAAAGTCCTGTTCAAGTTCTACTTTCAACGGACTTTCTTTAATAAATTTCAGCTCTCTGTCAAATCCATGATTAATGATTAAATCGTCCACTTCAAAACGAACTTTTTCCCCGGTTTTTTGGTTTTTCATCAAGATTTCTTTGACATGATGACCTTCTTCGTCTGCAAGCAATTTTTCTATTTTTGTATTTTTATAGATATGGACAGAGGAGGCTTCCAGATGAGCGATATGCGCTTCCATTGCTTTGAATTCCTCCCCTCGATAAACCAATGATACCTGTTCCGCAATGGGCTCTAATTCGGTAGCCCAGTCAATGGCCGTATCTCCTCCGCCGGAAACAATCACTTTCTTATCTTTAAACCTTTCAAGGCTCTGTACTGTGTAATGAAGATTGCTTACCTCGAAACGGTCCGCTCCCTCTATATCCAATTTAATTGGTTCCAGAATACCTCCGCCAGTTGCCAAAATAACCGTTCGGCTAACGTATTTATGTCCTGTATTGGTTGTAACCACAAAACAATCTTCCATATTCTTTTCAAGTTTTTCCACTTTTTCATTTAAAATAACTTCCGGGTTAAATGTACGTGCCTGCGCTTCCATTTGCTCTATCAATTGAGCGCCGGTAATCGGTGTTAGTCCTCCTATATCCCAAATCATTTTTTCAGGATAGATATGAACCTTCCCTCCGAGGTTTGGTTTAAATTCGATAATGCGGGCAGATAGATCGCGCATCCCGCAATAAAAGGCCGCATACAATCCAGCCGGGCCACCGCCTATAATGGTTACATCTTTGCATTCTGTCATCGTCTAACAACCTTCCATAAGTTAAATTTTCTGTATTCTTTTTCTAATATTCGTGAGGATTCACACCAGATCGATAAAAAACACACGCTAAAATATTGGATAATATCTAGAATGATGCGCAAATTGGGAGATGAAAAATGTCTTCAATTACTTCAATTCGCGAACGCCTTAGTTGGACCTGGGACTGCGTTTACTCGTCCCATCAAAACCGCTAGATAAAGAAATCCTACTATTTAATGATAATGATAATCATTATCATTATAAATGTCAATGTGTCTTTTTTTATTTCTATCTTTTCGTTCCTGATTAAGCTACTTAAAAAAACCGGTAAAAGTCATCTCATACACAGCAAAAAAGTCTTGTACCTAAAGGATTCTGCCGGTGCAGCTCTCTTTTTTAGTACAAGACTTCAAATTTCTTTCTATGAAAACAGCTATACTAATAAACCTCAAACTCATATTCATCGGATACGCTTATTGCATTGCAGAATATTAACATAAGATTTCAACCTTCTCTGTTGACTTTCGGTATTTCCTTTGTTTCACTCGCTTCTTCATCACTTATGATGCCTTCTGCTGATTTTTTAAATGAAGTCAGTGTTTTCCCTAAGGCAGAACCAATTTCAGGCAGTTTTTGGGGACCAAAAATGATCAAAGCCAGAATAATAATCAGAATCAAGCCTGGGATACCGATATTGGAAAGCCCCATCCTGTTCCCTCCTCTTTTATTCTATCATTAAACATGCTGGCTGTTTTTACTCACTTGGACCAATTGGCCTCCCTCATCGAGAAATTTAATAATCCCTTCCGCAGCCCGATATGCCAGTGCCCCTACCGTGCCAGTCGGGTTGTAGCCGCCATTATGGGCGAAAGCAGAAGCACCGACAACAAATAGATTATCGACCTCCCACATTTGTGAATAGTTATTTACTGCAGAGGTTTCTGGGTCAGCACCCATAATGACACCGCCCGTATTATGGGTTGTCTGGTATGGGACGATATCATAATGTTCGCTGATTTCTCTGACGTCCACGTGATCGGCACCCATTTCTTTTAGAATCTCTCCGGCTTTTTCCGAAAGATAGCGATGTAAGTTCCGGTCCTGCTCTGTAAAATCGTACGTTAACTTCAATAAAGGATTACCATATGCATCTTTATAGTTTTCATCCAAGCTTAAATAATTGTTGCGATGCGGCATGGAAGCTCCTTGTGCACCAACAGAAAGAGATCGATTAAAATAATGCAGTGACTGCTCTTTAAAATCCTTACCCCATGATGGCGTGCCCTTAGGAACTGGATTGCTTTCAATTGGCCGGCGTCCTGTTTGTGTAATTGATAAGGAACCGCCATGAATGAAATCTAAAGCTTTATGATCGAAATTATCTCCATTGTAATCATCTACGGTAGCCCCAAGCGAGCCTGCTCCCATAAAAGTGTTAAACTTCTCGTTTTCAAAGAAGCCCGTTGCGCCACCCCCGATTTGATAGCAATAATTCTTCCCGATGACGCCTTTTCCAGTTTCCGGATTATAAGGCTTGCCAATTTCTGATTGAAGCAGTAAACGCGTATTGTTTAATACATAGCTTGTCAAAATGACCACATCTGCAGGTTGTTCAAACTCCTCTCCCGTTTGCACATCGACATAAAGGACACCGGTTGCCTTCCCATCATTATGAAGTACCTCGACCACGTTGGAGTCAGGCCGCAATTCAAAGTTTCCTGTTTTTTTTGCAGTAGGGAGAACGGTGATATTCGGGCTTGACTTTGCTCCGTACTCACAACCAAATCTCTCACAGAAACCGCAATACTGACAAGCATTGATTGTTTCCCCATCCGGATTTTCATATGCCTCCGATAAATTTGCGGACGCCATCTGGATAGGATGAAGATTTAAATTCTTAGCAGCTTTTTTAAAGCGATCCAAGATGGGAGTGCTTTTCATTGGGCCTGTCGGATAATCGTTCTTCCGAGGAGCTCCCATTGGATTCTCTTCTCCGCTGATGCCAGTAGTTTGTTCAAATTTATAAAAATAAGGCTCTAGCTCATCATAAGTGATGCCCCAGTCCTGTAATGTATAATCGTCGCTCAGCTTGTCCTTTCCATATTTTTTATCTGTTTCCGATTTGATTTCCAAGTCATATGGCAAAAAACGCCACGTATGTCCATTCCAATGATCTCCAGCACCGCCGACACCTTCTCCCAGAAGAAATGAACCTAATTGTCTCATGGGCAGTGCATGTTCATCCCGTTTATTCCGAAATGTGATGGTTTCTTTCGAGGTATCCTGCATCAGCCCATAACGGACAGCGTAACGGTATTCATCATGAACCATATGAAAATCTTCTGTTCCTCTGTCACCGCCTCGTTCCAGACCAACGACTTTATATCCTTCCTTTGTCAACTCTGCGGCAATAATACCGCCTGTCCAGCCAACCCCAACAGTGACAACATCTACCTTGTCCAATTTCTTTGCCATATCAACAGCCTCCTCATCGTATTACAAATGATCGTTTAATGCTTTTGGTTCCATCTCTATAAAGCTTTCATCCTCAATTTTATCGGTATAACTCATTTGACTGCCTGGATATTCCTTCATTTTCCAACCGCGCATTTTATCATTCCCGCCATATAAAGGATCAGCATAAGCACCTGCGAGTGTTGATGCACGCAGCATTTTGAAAAACTCAGAGGACGCAACCCCTTTTAATTTTACTTCGTCATTTTCAAATTTCTGCAATATTTTATCCTGCTGTTCTCCTTCCAAATCTATAAAAGACTCCTTATAATCATTTTGGCTTTCCTGCTCTAATGCACGAATTCCCTGCATAAAGATTTCATGACGTTTTAATGCAGACTGATAGCCTTGAAAAGGGGTTCCCTTACGAAAGGGACCTTGCATATATTCTTTATCATTATTTCCATATGCTCCTGCTAACTGATGATCAATAAAATAGGGAACTCCAAGAGCTAACGCGCCAGGTCCATTATCATCTTCTGGAAATATACGCTCCGTCACTGCACCAAGCGTATTAAAATCAGCATGTCTTGTGAAATACATTAATGCCTGGTTGAAATTCTCCTCTTCTTTTACAGTAGGTGCAGCTGGCTGTTTCGTTCCACTCCCACCAAAGCTTGCTCCAAACACAGATCCTATCAAACCGCCGCCGATAAGACCTCCTGCTACATACCCGGAATTCTTTACAAATTTTCTGCGTGACATCTTAGAACCTTTTGACTCTTCAGCCATTTTACTCCCGCCTTTCTAAAACAATTAAAATGTTACAACTAGAATGTAAAAAAACTCATTTTGAGTGAGTTATCAGGATGGGAAAGGAATGATTCTGCTTTGGATACGTTCTAAAACTTCCTGCTTTGCGTACCCTTTCTTTATTTCAAGTTTATTTTTCTATGTTCTCTCTATACGTTTTGATACTTTCACTAGTTTTTAGTTCGTTATTACATCTATATGTTTTCTCTGATGGTCATATACCTTGTAAGTCAAAAAATACGAAGATTGGTTTGTTGTTATTTCTAATATTCTATGGCAATCAGGTCATCTCTAAACAGTCAATTCAATTAAATATATAGATAACTTCTTTTACTCCATTTGGTTTCTTAAAAGGAACAATGTTTAATTAAAGTGCCTGCTTCTCAAAAAAGAAACTTTGGATTTACGATGATTTTAGTAACCAAATGAATACAGACTTATCGTTTGAACTACGCAATATAGATTTATTTTCCGGAAAATACTTCAGCTGCGATGAAGCGCTGATAAAGCGATTTATAGAAGGTGTTCGTATAAAATGAAAACATTAGTATTCGTTTTTCACCCCAATTTGGCTAAATCTCGTGGAAACCAGTATTTAATTGAAGAATAAAGAAGCAGCCTAACGTTACTTTCCACGATGTTTATAGAGCTTATTCCAAGGAATAAATCGATGTTCAAGAGGAACAAAAGCTGGTAGAAAATCATGATCGTATTATTTTTCAATTTCCTTTCTATTGATACAGCGTCCCTCCATTGGAAGCAGCTGTTAACTTTGTCGGTGCACATTATTTACCGCCATTTGCGCTGAATGGTGTCGGTCATCAAGGAGGAACAACTTGCTGAAATCACAAAAGAGTATGTAGATTATGCGTTGAACCCGGAGCTGCTTACCCCCTGCTATAAAAAGACACAGCGGAGCAGCCGTTTGCTCGATAATGACAAACAAACTAAAAACCAAACCTTATTTTATTGGAAGGTTTGGTTTTTAGTTTGTCAGGATCGGCAATTTGCTCTGCAATTGCAATTGCAATTGCTTCCTAAGGCATTAACTCATCATGAGGTTTAGTAAATTCAAAAAAAGAATTGCAGATGGGAAGAATATGCTTATACAATATAAAGCAAGGATGTTATTCAGTATTTTAAGAAATCATTGAAATTGTAAGAAACTGTCGAAATAAACAGCGTAAAATTGTATAAGAGGGGGAAGAACATGTCTATTAATTCTTTTGAAAACTATCCGATGTCTTGGAAACCGTTGCTCAATAAAAACAAAAAGCCAGTTTATCAAACTCTCGCCCAGCAATTGGAGGACGATATACTAAATGGAAATTTATTTCCAGGAACAAAGCTTCCTCCTCAGCGAGAGTTGGCTGATTATTTAGATTTAAATTTAAGTACCATTTCAAAAGCTTTTAAAATGTGCGGGTTAAAAGGCTTGTTAAGTTCATCTGTCGGCAGCGGAACTTTTGTAGCTTACGATGCGCTATCCAATGCCTATTTACTAGAGGATACAAAGCCAAAGCATTTAATCGAAATGGGCGCTACATTGCCTGATAATGATTCTTATAAACTACTTCAGCTCCAATTAAAAAGCATGGCACAGGAAACAGACTATGAAAAATGGTTTGGTTATGGCCGTGCCGGAGACAGTCTTTGGCAAAAAGACGCTGCCGTAAAATTTATCAAAAGAGGCGGCTATGAAACGACTGTTGACCATATCTTATTTGCAAATGGAGGACAAAATGCCATTACGGCTATATTAGCCAGTCTCTATAAATCCGGCGACCGTATTGGCGCTGATTCCCATACTTATCCTGGATTAAAAACGGTTGCCGCAATGTTTGGTATACACATCATACCGATCAAAGCAGAGAATCATATCATGAGCCCCTCTGCTTTTGAAGATGCCTGTAAAAACGAGCATATCAAAGGGATATATGTAGTTCCCGACTACCACAATCCAACAGCTTGCTGTATGCCTGTCGAAAATCGAAAAGAAATCGCAGCAATTGCTAAAAAGTATAACCAGATTATTATAGAAGACGCGACATATAACCTTCATCATAAAAAAGCATATCCGGCAATTGCCGCTTTTGCGCCTGAACAGACCATTTATGTTGCCAGTTTATCAAAGTCCATAGCACCAGGGCTGCGATTAGCTTATGTGGCGGCGCCGAAACAATATAAGGAGCTCATTTCAAAAGCACTGTATAATTTAAATATATCCGTCTCTCCCTTATTAGCAGAACTGGCAGCACGGACCATTGTATCCAACCAGTTTGAAGATTTAATTGAAGGACATCTTCATGAAGCGATTCGCAGGAATGAAGTTTTTGACCGTTATTTGGCTGATTGCACATGCTTGGGGGCTGATATAGGCATCTTCCGCTGGGTGCTGCTGCCAGGCAAAATAACAGGTGCGCAATTTGAATTGCTTGCCGCACAGCAAGGTGTACAAGTCTACGCAGCAGAACGCTTTGTAGTTGGTAACAGTTCTCCAGAAAGAGCTGTAAGAGTTGCCGTTTGTGCCCCGGAAACAACTGAAGAGCTCGAGCATGGCCTGATTATTCTTAAACGATTACTAGACAGCATCCTTTCATAGGATTGAAAGCATCCAAAATGCCTGAACTTTTGAGATGAAAGGATTCAGGCATTTAGATAAATATATGTGTTATTTCATTCTTATATCAAAAGATGTATACGCATCACTCTATGAAGCTCTTTTCTGTTTATTAATATCTGCCCAAATAATGATAGGTATAAGCAGTAATGAAAGAATCGCACCACCAATGGAAAGGAATGCATAACTGGAATTTGCTACAATCATTCCAGATATTCCGCCCCCTAACGCTCCGGACAAAGCAATCCAGACATCTACGGTTCCCTGCGTCTTCGCCCGGCTGTCTAATGAAGTAGAGTCTACCAGGATTGCGGTTCCACTAATCAAACCAAAATTCCAACCAAGACCAAGTAACACGAGCGCTGTAATAAGTACTGTCATCGAATCCGCAGGTCCCAACGCAGCTAAAACACCAGAAGCAAGCAGCGTAACCGCAGAAGCAACAGCCATCGTAGCCCGGCCGACTTTATCGACTAAGCTCCCGGTTATTAAAGAAGGAAAATACATTGCGCCAACATGAAAACCAATCACTAGGCCGACAGCCTGCAAGTCATGCCCATGATGCCCCATATGTATCGGCGTCATAGTCATAATGGCAATCATAACAAACTGCGTTAAAACCATTACTGCAGCTCCTGCCCAAATACCTTTCCTGTTTTTGGGTAGCCCACCCATGTTTTTTTCTGTCTTTGAATGGCTGTTGCTTTTCTCGGAATTAGAGATGGCTTTCGCTACAAGCAGCGGATCAGGACGCAGATAAAATAAAAGTACCAATCCTGCTAGTATATAAGCTGCTGCTGCTAATATAAATGGGCCTGCCAAAGCAGGTACTCCCAGAAATATCGCAACATCTCCCATAAATTCCACCAGATTCGGTCCGGCAACAGCGCCTAATGTAGTAGAAACCATGGCCATACTTACAGCTTTAGCCCGTTGCGTTGAACCTGCCAAGTCTGTTCCTGCATAACGCGCTTGCAGATTGGTGGCTGTTCCTGCCCCGTAGATAAACAGCGCAATAAATAAAAGGACAATGCTGTTCATTAATGCAGCCATAACGACACCAATGGCCCCAATCCCTCCAGTTAAAAAACCTGCTGAAAGTCCAAAACGACGTCCGTAGCGTTGAGAAAGCCGTCCTACAAGTAACGCTGTCCCTGCAGATCCTAAGGTAAATAATGCTGTAGGAATCCCTGTTATGCTATCTGTTCCCAGCATATCCTGTGCGAGGAGCGCCCCTACGGTAATTCCCGCTGCAAGACCTGCGCCTCCAAATATTTGAGACATAATGACAACCATTAATGTTTTCTTATACAGTTGTTTTTGTTTTTCTGGAGAGTCAATATATGCTTGCAGCCAAGCTGAACTATCTCCAAGTTTTATTTCATTATCTTCCGCCATTTTATCCCGCCTTCATACTAATACAGTTCTTTTTTAGTAACAATCATAATATTTAGATAGCTTATCACGAATGAAAAAACCATACAACACAATAATTGTATGGCAAACAATATTATAAAATTATTGTATGGCGGCCAAATAGATGAAGCATTTCTATTCTATGACGCCCTTCTATGATTTCTTTTGAAACGCCGCCCCTGCTTTTATCTGTTTCTGGAATTGTTCTTTGCAGTTCTGTGAAGAAAAACACAAATTGCCCCTTTTTCATTTGCCGAATCCGTTCGCAAATGTTATACTCTATTCTCAATTAGTTATTCAATTTTAGAATAAAAGAACAATATAAGACAGCTTATTTCGTTCACAATTTGTTAATAATTCAAGTGAAATAATGCACTTTTTCACTTGGGTTCCTTGACAAATTATCTCTAATTTATAATAATTATTATTAGATTATAATTATTGTTTTTATTGATAAAAATCAATAATTATAAGATTACTATTTTGCAAGGAGGACATACATTATGTCACTAATAGGTAAAGAAGTACAACCATTTCAAGCAACTGCATTTCATCAAGGTGAATTTGTAGATGTATCCGAAGAAAATTTCAAAGGTCAATGGAGCGTTGTTTGTTTCTATCCAGCAGACTTCTCTTTTGTTTGCCCGACCGAATTAGAGGACTTACAAAATCAATATGCTGAATTAAAAAATCTTGGTACAGAGGTTTATTCTGTTTCTACAGATACACATTTTGTGCATAAAGCATGGCATGAAGCATCAGATGCTATCAACAAAATTGAATATACGATGATTGGTGACCCTTCTCAGCAAATTTCCCGTAACTTTGAAGTATTAAGAGAAGATGCAGGACTGGCTGATCGCGGTACATTTATTATTGATCCAGACGGCGTTATCCAAGCTGTAGAAATTAACGCTGATGGTATTGGCCGTGACGCCAGCACATTAATCAATAAAATCAAAGCGGCACAATATGTACGTGAAAATCCAGATGAAGTTTGCCCTGCTAAATGGGAAGAAGATGGAGAAACATTAAAACCAAGCCTAGATTTAGTTGGAAAAATCTAAGAAAGCACGGTTAGCCGGTTAACGGCTGTAATTTAAATTTAAACGGGGTTCGGCGTTACGTGCGTCGAACTTCCTTTGTGTTATACAGCCTATCGATACAGATTTCTCCATCAGGGGAAATTCCGAGACAGCTATGAACAAAGAGATTCATTTTAGTTTTTCCGATTTTAATAGAGAAAAGAGGTTTACTATGCTCGATCAAGAAATCAAATCACAACTTAAAGAATATTTGCAGCTATTGGAAAATGACATTGTACTCAAAGTAAGCTTTGGCGCTGACGATGTTTCCAAAGAAGCAGAGGAACTGGTCAATGAAATTGCCGGAATGTCTGATAAAATCACAATCGAACAAGGTGAATTCCCGCGCACTCCGACCTTTAGCGTAAATCGTCCTGGAGAAGATTCAGGCATTGCTTTTGCCGGTGTTCCACTTGGGCATGAATTCACCTCTCTTGTTCTTGCATTATTGCAAGTGAGCGGCCGTCCGCCGAAAGCAGATGTGAAACTCCTGGAACAAATCAAGCAATTGCAGGGACCGCTCCATTTTGAATCGTATGTCAGCCTTTCCTGCCATAATTGTCCTGACGTAGTCCAGGCCTTGAATTTAATGAGCGTGGTTCACCCTGCAATTACGCATACCATGATTGAAGGATCTGCATTTAAAGAAGAAGCAGACGATAATGGCGTGATGGCCGTCCCATCTGTCTTCTTAAATGGAGAATCCTTTGTTAACGGACGCCAAACTCTAAAAAGCATCCTTGAAAAATTAGGCAATACGACTGTGGATGTATCCGGCCTGAACGATAAAGAAGCATTTGATGTGCTTGTTGTCGGCGGCGGTCCTGCTGGCGCCAGCGCAGCTATCTATGCAGCACGAAAAGGAATTCGTACCGGTGTCGTAGCGGAACGCTTTGGCGGACAGGTTCAAGATACCATGGGCATCGAGAACTTCATCACTACCAAATATACAGAAGGTCCGAAATTGGCAGCAAGCCTGGAAGAGCATGTTCGCGATTATGAAGTTGATATCATGGACTCGATGCGTGCTAAATCACTGGAGAAAAAAGACTTATTTGAATTAGAACTGGAAAATGGTGCAACACTGAAAAGTAAAACAGTTGTGCTTTCCACCGGTGCACGCTGGAGAAATATTGGCGTCCCCGGGGAAGCAGAATTCAAAAATAAAGGGGTTGCTTATTGCCCGCACTGTGACGGCCCAATTTTTGAAGGAAAAGATGTAGCGGTTATCGGCGGCGGTAATTCCGGGATTGAAGCAGCCATTGATTTAGCCGGAATCGTTAAGCATGTCACAGTTCTTGAATTCCTTCCCGAACTGAAAGCAGATAAGGTTTTACAAGAGCGTGTATATAGCTTGCCAAACGTAACAGTTATCACAAATGCTCGTACTTCTGAAATCTATGGTGATCAAAAAGTGCAAGGGCTTCGCTATGTTGACCGTGAAACGGAAGAAGAACACAGCATCGAACTTGCTGGTGTCTTTGTACAAATTGGCCTTGTGCCAAATACGGAATGGCTGGAAGACACGGTGGAACGCAGCAAATTTGGAGAAATCATTGTAGATAAACGCGGTTCTACCAATATTCCCGGCGTATTCGCTGCAGGAGACTGCACAGACAGCGCATATAAACAAATCATTATTTCAATGGGATCTGGAGCCACTGCGGCTTTAGGTGCATTTGATCACTTAATTCGTAATTAAGGCGGAAAGACTAGCGGGAAAATCCTGCTAGTCTTTTTATCTATGAATCAATTTAACTTTTATTTGGCGCAAACATAGGCAACGCTGCCGATAGAATCTGGATTTTCCAACTGATCTATCATCGATGTAGCCAATTCGGCCCCAGTTATACGTCCCTTCCCTTTTGGTACAGGCTTATCGAGGCTTATTCGGTAAGTCCCTTTTGCTAAAAAAATACCAACTCACTCCTAAAAAGTGTAACTTGGTATTTGGGATTTTGATAACTTCCTTTATGTTAACTTAACGCACTATACTGCATGATATTCAAAAAAATTTCTATTTTAAAAACGTACTCGGCATAACGACAAGAACGACCTCTCCACGTGCGCAGAGAGTATCATCTGCAAAGATTTCTGTTTGGACCTTCCATCTTTTCGGATGAATTTCCTCCACTGTTCCAATGGCCTTTAGCGGCGTATCCTGTGGAGTTGGCTGCAGGAATTCCACATGGAGGCCTGCAGTGACAAATCTGGGCGGTACCGAACCATCACCAATTTCATTTCCGTTTTTGCGGTGTAAAGCAAGTGCAGCCGAACCTGACCCATGACAGTCCATTAACGAAGCTATCAACCCGCCGTAAACAAAACCCGGGATTCCCATGTACTTTGAATCAGGCGTAAAAATGGTAATTGTCTTATCTCCTTGCCATCCAGTCCGCAGGTGGTGACCATCTTTATTTAGTCGGCCGCATCCATAGCACCAGGAAAAATCATCGGGATAAATATCTTGTATTGCTTTTTCTATCTTTTCTTCCACACTGTCCCCTCCTTCGACTTTATAAATCTCAATAAATCAGATGGAATATAAGCTGGTAATCTGTCATGTTGTACTATCAATATATACAAGTTCTTCCTGATGTGCAATAATATTCTGATAAATAAATAGAAAGAACCTATTTTGAAAAATAATCAAAACAAGTTCTTTCTATATGAATAACCATCAAGCTATTCTGTTCGTTAAAGCTCCTTTTCTTTGACTTCCCCGGTTTCTTTATCTACCAGATACCAGCCTATAGTGTTTGTCATCTGCGCTTCCCCTTCTTCTCCTGAAAACACAAATGCTTGAACAGTATAATAGCCTTCTTCGTCCTCGTCATCTTGTACCATGGCTTTTACATCTTCCCGGTTAGTGTCGCTATGCTCATCTACATAGTCAAACACGTTTTTTGTCGCATCCTCTTCCGTTATTCCGGTATTTTCCTCCTGTTCATTTGCGTTTGAAGTATCTTCGGATTGGTTATCATCCTCTTCTGCTGTGCCATTATTGTCACCTGCTTCATTCAATAAAGGGTAGGTGGAAATAACTTGATCCGTTTCATTTACCAGCTGGAGCTCCTCGACCTGAAAATCGAGCGCAGTTAGTTGAAGAACCTGCTCAAAATCTTCACGTTCTTGTTGAGTCGGTTCTGCCTCCTCATTGATATGATATGTCACCATCGCTTGATTCCCATCTACCTCTGCTTCTTCGATTTCCAGACCTTCGTAGATTCCGGAGTGATAAGACCCGTTGTCGTTCGTTGTGGTTGCCATCGCTTCAATTGTCTGGCCGAAATCAAATAGTTCGCCATCCTCCGCAGATATTTCTTCTCCCGCTACAGCCCCGCTGATATACGTGTGCTCCCCTCGCTCTGTTTCTTCTGGAGACATAACATAGTATCCGCGATTCGGCTCTTGTTCGATTTCAACGGGATCCTGCCAATGATTTTCCGCAAAAGTCAGTCCTCTTTCCCCATCCTGATTAAAAAGGTTAAATTCATCCAAACCATACCGAAAGCCAATCTCATTCAGCGCTTCCCAAAACATCGCCGACTCCGTGGATGCCATACTTAAATCATCCTCTTCATTATAGTACAAGTTCACTGCTGTTCCGTCGACCTCAAAATTGGTCGTAGCAGAGAACAGATCACGTTGTGAAGGATCACTTTCCATTAATGATTGAGGTATCCGCTCTTCACGTGTCATCTCATCCGCTGTCCGCGTGAAGTAAAGCAATAAATCCGTGCCATCCAGCCACTCGGCGTGAATCAGGTAGTCACCGGAGACTTGTTCTTCTGTATAGTCCTGCTCTTCTGCTTCGTTATCGGAATGGTTGTTTTCCTCCTCGTTTTCCACCGGGTTCTTATCAGATGCAGCATCCTCCTCTGGATTGTTTGAATCTGTCTCATCTCCATCTTCTTCTGAATCTGCCTCATTATTTGACGGTGTTTCCTCTGCAGAATCTGTTTCATTTGTATTATTGCATGCCGCCAATACGAAACTAAATAAAAACAGTCCTAAAACAACGCCTGTTTTTTTCAAAATAATCCCTCCAAAATAATGGCTTCGTTAGTTAAAACTATTCCCGGGATTTAAAAAATAAAACGATGTTTGCTTTCTGAGGTTGGATGAGACATATAAATGTAAGCAGAGTTCAACAATTTGTTTTAGAAGAATTTCACAAATGCGTTTAGTTCCTCGCTAAGCATTTACAGTAAATTTATCCCTTCGAATAAACGGAAGCAATGTAGTCAATCCAATAATCCCTAGGATAACGCCAACCCATAAAGGAGAAGTGACTCCAAACCCGGCATCAATCGTTAATCCGCCAACAGATGAACCAATCATGAGTCCAAGATTAATCATAGAGTTATTTACTGTGGCTACCAGCGTTCCTGTATTTGAAACACTTAAAACCCTTTTTGCCATCGCCGGATTTAAAGACACTCCGGTTAAACCGATGATAATAACTGCGGCAACAGCGATGACAGGAATTTCCGCAAAGGATCCAAACAGAATCAGTGCAGCTGTCAGAATAACTAGCCCAACTGTCATGACAGGCATCATATGCAAGTCTGCTAATCTGCCGACAATAATATTACCAATAACCGTTGCTGCACCATAGACTCCTAGAATAAAAGGAACAACACCAGCGCTAAATCCTGTGACTTCAGTCAGGATTGGCGTAAAATAGCTGAATGCTGCAAAAGTAGCGCCGATAATAAATACATTCGTCGTATAGGCAGCCCATAACCGACCGTTTTTAAAGGAACTGATTTCTTTTTTGATACGGATACTTTTCTTTTCCTTTGATTCGAAGGCTGGAATCAGGAACTGTACGAATATGGCTGCGATAAATACTAAGACAACAACCGCCCAGAAGCTGGCACGCCAGCCTAAATACAAATTAAACACCATCGCAAATGGGACTCCGGCAGCAGTTGCAATCATTAATCCGCCTAATACAATGGAAGCCGCCCTCGCTCGTAGCTGATCAGGGACGAGTTGATAGGCAAGCGACATAGCTGTTCCAAACGTTGCGGAAGAAGCTATCCCTTGTACGACACGCGCCGCCATCATCACTTCATAATTGGGAGAAACGGCAGCAATGGTCTGTCCAATCAGAAAGACAAGTGTTAAAGCCATTAATCCTTTTTTTAACGGAACCTTTAGTAAAGCAATGGTTAGAATCGGTCCGCCTGCAATCATCCCTACTGCATACGCTGAAATTAGATAACCGATGGCTGCAATCGATACGTTAAATTCTTCTGATAGAGATGGCATAATTCCAGCCACCATAAATTCTGATGTTGTTTGCGAAAATATAAGAAAACCTAATATAAAAACTGCAAAAGGCAATTGTATCCACTCCAAATTTATATTCTATTTTACGGAACAGTACAGAGTAAGCGTTATATTATGATGTTCCATAAAAATTCATATATATCGTCCAAATCTTGTGTTTAGCTTCTTCCGTATCCTTTGTTCGTCTTCTGCATCAGCATATATAAAGAAAAGCTTTTCCTCTCCCACTTTCCACAAGCAGTAAATGCCATTTAATTCTTTCACGTGCATGTCATGGATTTATCCCCCTTTGGTTACTAGCTATTAACACCTTTTATTATGGTGAGCAAAATATCACTTGAAAAGTAGGCATATTTTTCATACTCAGTATGGTAAAAGGTACAAATAAAGCCCTGTCCGGGTTACAGCTTTATAATTTTTATCCATATCTACAAAGCCAGAATGCTGTTAGGCAAATTGATTACTTTTCTTTATTTTCTCTGGTATGGTTAACATACTTCGTATGAAATAGTGACTGAAAGCTTTTACTATAAGGAGGAAAGTTCTTTTGGACGATTTATCAAAATACGGAATTGTAACTGCGCTTCAAGCAATTGGCGGTAAATGGAAACCGCATATCTTATTCATCCTTTTAGAAAAGGGCACAAAACGCTTCGGAGAATTACGACACCTCATGCCTGAAATAACGCAGGGGGTACTTACACAGCAGCTTCGGGAGTTAGAAAAAGACGGACTGGTTCATCGTGTTGTCTACCAGGAAATTCCGCCAAGAGTAGAATATTCTTTATCAGCACATGGAAAATCATTGGAGCCTATTTTAAGAGAGATGTGTGCGTGGGGTTTTACGCATGAGGAATTTATGGAGAAAAATAAAAATGCTTTAGAGGTCTGCAATAAATAATTGAAATGCTGGTTTGGAGAGTGAATTTTAAAATATAAAAACAGATCACTTGTTATCTTTTAATAAATGATACAAGTGATCTGTTTTTCTTCTTACTCCAGTTTTCAAACGTTAAGCATAAAATATACCATGGTTATCCTTTACTTAAATTAAAACTAAATGTTAATCAAGCAGATAAATGATAGCCGTCAATTCCAAATAGCAATAAAGAAGTACATATTAAAGAATAGTGCTTTTTAACAAAATCCTCCCCATTTATCTGTTTTATAGTATTAAAACAATAAATCAGCTTCCTTCCACCCGCTCTTTTGCCATTTTCCAAAGCAGAATTGCGGAAACTAATGAAGCAATAAGATTATAAAACATCGCATTGACGAAAGCAGAAGCATATAGACCGCTGTTTCCCCCGTCAGCATCAGCAACAACACTCCCAAAAAATATGCTTACTGCTGCCAGGCCGACAGCTGCGCCAACCTGCTGTAAAGTAGAAATAATTCCTGAGGCCATGCCTGCTTTGCTTTCTTCTACAAACCCTAATACCAGGTTTAAGAGCGGTGTCATGACTAATCCTTGGCCAATCCCTACAAAAACAAGTGCTGTAACTAGATGAACAGTTACCAAATCGCCTCCTGCAGTCCATACTTGCCAGATTAATACAGCAAAGGAGAAGGTATAAAAAACAGCGCCCCAAAAGATCGTCATCGTTCCAAAACGCTCTACCAGGCGGGGCGCTGCTATCGAAGCAGCAGTAAATCCGATACTGCAGGGCACAAAAAGAATCCCGGCGGAAAGCGGACTTAAACCCAGCCCTGTTTGTACTAATAACGCATAGCATAAGAAAAACACGGACGAAGTAGAATATATCAGCAAGACGAGACTGCCGCCCATGGCAAACCGGGATTGGCGTAAGAGCATGGTGTCTACCAGCGGCTGCCTTTTAGCAAGGCGCCGTCTTTCCTGATGCCGCCAAAAACCAAATAGTATCCATGCTGCCGCCGCAAGGGATAAGAAACTCCATATCGTCCAGCCATGATTCTGTGATTCAATAAGCGGGACAAGAAATAAAATCAGTCCAAGACTGACAATAACTACTCCGCCCCAATCCAGCAGTGGACGCTCCGGAGCATGCGATTCCGGGATGAACCGCGCCATAAGAATGGAGAAAATGCCGATGGGAATGTTGATTAAAAAAATCATCCGCCAGCCGAGTCCTCCAAAATCGGCTTCTACAATAAAACCGCCTAGCACTTGCCCCGCAATGGCAGCAAGGCCTAATACCATGCCGAGCAAACTGAAAGCAATTCCTCTTTCCCGGCCTGAAAAATTAACCCGAATAGAAGAATAAATTTGCGGCTGCATCATCGCAGCAGTCAGGCCTTGAAGTACTCTGGCGATGATTAGCATATCTGGATTAATTGCCAGCCCGCATAATGCAGATGTAATAGTAAAGCCAAACATCCCCACGATAAACAGACGCCTGCGCCCAAAACGATCCCCGAGCCTGCCTCCAGTAATCAAAAGCACGCCAAAACCAAGTTCATAACCAGCAACGATAAAAGCGATTTGTGAAAAGCTTGCCCCCAGATCTCCTTGTATACTCGGAATTGCCACATTCACTATAAAAAGATCAAGAATGGTCATAAAACCGGCTAACAAAAGAATAAATAACCCTAATAATGTAGCCGGCTGTGATAATGTTGGATATCTTTCTTTCAATCTAAAGCCCTCTCTTTCATTTTTAAGTTTTTCTGCTCTCTCCCTTTCCAACAGAGCATGATTTGATTATACTAATACATAAAAGTTTAATAAAACGAATCTTTTTAAATGAATAGTTTAATAATATTAAACTATTCATCAAGGAGGACAAATAGATGGAATTACGTCATTTAATCACATTTAAAACAATCGTGGAAAAAGGCGGATTTAAACGTGCAGCGGAATATCTGGATTATTCACAGTCATCGGTGACGGTACACGTGAAGGAGCTGGAGAAGGAATTAAAAAAACCTTTATTCGACCGTATTGGCAGAAAAGTATTTCTGACAAACTACGGAACCCAATTTCACCCATATGCTGTTAAAATCGTTGATTTATACAATGAAGCAGCGGAAACCATGAATATGAATGATGCGCCAAAGGGCAGTCTTGTTATTGGGGTTACAGAAATCTTCTCACAATACAGGATTCCGTCCATTCTAATGGAGTACAAAAAAAGATACCCTGATGTGTCTTTATCTTTACGTTCTCTTGAAAATAAGGATATTTCTGCCGCGCTTAAGAACGGACAAATTGATATGGCCTTTGTTTTGGAAAGAAATGACTGGTTTGATAAAGAGCTGACGATTGAAAAAATAAAGGATGAATCGACTGTTCTGGTATGGCCTGTCTGCCTAGAAGATAGTGAAAATACGATTCTCTCCACCGAAGAAAGCTGCAGTTATAAAAGCATGCTGGAAGCATATATACAGGAAGAACAAATCGAGGCAAAAAATTCATTAAACTTTTCCAGTTTGGAAGCAATTAAGCAATGCGTGCTTTCCGGACTCGGTTTTTCCATCCTGCCCTATTTCGCGGTAGAAAAGGAACTTGCTTCCGAACAAATTCTAGGTGAATTTATTTCATTAAACCATACAGGAAATGCGACGTTTATTGTGAACCATAAAAACAAACAGCTCTCCCCTGCTATGCAAGCAATGATTTCATTGATGAAAGAGCAGAGTCTGCATTGGGGTGAATGAAATAAAGAGAAAAACCCCTTATAATGGTTGGATAGAAACAGTAAGAAAATATATTTGGAAAGCAACTGCAAGAAAGGTGAGAACGCGCCATGATTTTCCGTTCAAAAGTAGATGGTTTTTTCGTAACGTTTATGTCCATTGTGGTTTTATTAATAGGTGCCGTAACGCTCTTACCTCCACTCATTGATAAAGAGGCATCCATGGGCATCGTCATAATAATGACTGCTATCTTTATTATTTTAGCAGGAGCTTTGTTATGGATGTCTTTTTCGATCAAGTATATTTTCTATGATAATTATCTGTTAGTGAAAGGCGGACCATTCAAGTGTAAAATCGCTTATCAAAGCATAAGGAAAATTTCGCCGACAAAAGATATCTTTACTGGTTATCGCATTCTATCTGCCAGGAATGGACTTGAATTATTTTACGATTCAGCCATCCTTGGCAGTGTAAAGATTTCACCAAAGAATAGAAGAGAATTTATCACGGAATTAAAAAAACGATCTCCTCATGTAATTATTCAGGAATAAACCTTTATTCAAGGAAAAGAACCCCAACTTGTCAGAGAATGTGGGGTTCTTTTATCTATTCATTCATTTCATAATTACCTTACCCGTTTTTGTTTAAGTAGAAAGAACACCGGATGAAAATAAACGCGATAATTACAAATAATCCGGCAATCCAGCTTAAATGGACGATATTTATATACTGAATAATAAGACCGCCCAGCGCAGAACCTAACATCATTCCCACATTCATTAATGCAGTATTAAAACTCAGTACGGTTTCAGATGTTTGCGGCTTTAAAGATACTAAATAAAATTGCTTTGCCGGCGTGGTTGTCCATGTTGCTATTCCCCAAACTGCCAACGTGATAAATACGCCTGTCATGGTATATTGTGTCAATGCCAAAACAAATAACGCAATAATGTGGATACATAAGCTAAGCGATATGGTTCGATCAGGCCCCCATTTATCTACCGCGTATCCTCCAAAACGGGAGCCGATAAAAGCAAAAGCTCCTAAAACAAATAAAGCGATACTTGTCATCTCTATGGAAAAGCTAGCTGTATTACTTAACAATGGAGCAATATAGGCAAAGACCATGGTATACCCTAAAATCCAAAAAATGGTCGTCAATAACCCTGTAAGCACCCGTTTATCTTTGATAATCAGCAATTGCTGTTTAAACGGCAGCGGCTGGTTTCCTTCAATAGCCGGCAATAATTTATACAGTCCTGCTAATAACAATACCGTACCAAGTGCAATAATCAGGAAAATATACCGCCAATCTACATATCCTGCTAAAAATGTTCCTAAGGGTACCCCAAGTACTAAGGAGATAGTAAAACCCGTAAGCACTGTTGCCATGGCGCTTCCCTTTTTTTCAGGTGCTGCAATTTGAGCAGCATAATTGGTAGCTACTACAATAAATAATCCTCCGCTCATTGCCTGGATAACTCTGGACAGCATAAGAACGATAAAATGATAAGTAATTACTCATGAGCATTGTTCGTTTTGAAATTATTGCGACCGTATTTGAATTGGGAAGCTTTACCGCTGCCGCTGAAAAATTAAATATGACACAATCGGCAGTAAGTCATGCAGTTGCCGGTTTGGAATCTGAATGGGATGTTTCTTTATTCATTCGTGACCGCAGAAAAGGAATCACCCTGACGGAAGTAGGACAAAAAGTGCTCCCTCATATCCGGGAAGTATTGAAGAGAATGGAAAGTATTCACCAAGAAATCGCTCTGGCAACTAACTTAGAGACTGGTATCATTCGCATCGGTACATTTGCAAGTGCTTCTTCTTGCTTATTGCCAAAGCTGCTTGCCAAATTCCAGAAAAAACATCCGAAAATAGAATTTAAATTTTACGAAGGCACCTACGAAGAAATTACAGAGTGGTTGAGCTCTGGAGTGATTGATATTGGATTTGTTGTAAAAGGAGAAGCTAATCCAAATTTCGATTTTGTCCCTCTTATCAAAGATGATATGGTGGTTGCCTATCACCCGGCACATCGATTTCAATCCGAGGATACAGTGGATATGGCTGAATTAGCGAAAGAATCTTTTATTATGCCCACAGGGATGTATCAATCCCATGTAGAAGCATTGTTTGAAGAAGCACAAATAAAACCTTCTATTCGTTTTGAAGTGCATGACTGTACAACGATTGCGAATATGGTGCAGGAAGGCCTGGGGGTCACGGTTGGTCCTGAGCTGTTTTTAAAGACGCAGCAAAACATAAAGGTCAGTAATTTAACGATTCGAAACAGCCGTGAAGTAGCACTTGCCTGCCAATCTATTGCGGAAGCCTCACCGGCTGTAAAGGAATTTCTTCATATTGCAAAAGGGGTTTCTTACTGAGCTGAATAAAAACATGAGGGGTGACAAAATTAACCTGTAAATGAGGAAGCAGACATTACTTAAAATATTAAAAACCTGATGATTTTATTTGAAATCGCCAGGTTTTTTGATGCGTTTCTATTTTTAGTCATTACTAACAGGATGATTTCCCAGAACAGATAGTATATTTGAAAAAGCAAAATGTGTGGTATCCTTAGAGATTTGCTCCAGCTCCTCCATTTCTTCACAAACCACTTCTGCCATGTAATTATACTCTCCGCCAATTCTCCATAAATCTATTATATTACTATTCTCCTTACAGTAATTCATTAACTTTTCACAGCTTTTGGTCTTAAATAAAACGAAGCCATGGATTCCTTTATTGAGCTCTTTATTATTTACCTCAACCGTATAACGCTTTATTACATAATCTTCTAACCTTTCTATCCTTGTTTTCACAGCAGGAGATGACATATTTATTTGCTTGCCGATTTCTGTATAGGTAAGTCTGGCATTTCTTTTTAATAAATCTAATATTTGATGATCGATATGATCCAACATCCTTTTCACCAGCTTTCCAATTACTTTAAAATTTAAAGTTTTCCATAGCATATACTTTAATCATTCCATTGTAAACAATTCAGTATCGAATTAAAATTTGATATGAGGTGATAAATATGACGTGTTCTATCTTCTCCAAGTATAAAATCGGGAACTTAACATTAGATAATAGAATTGTAATGGCGCCAATGACAAGAGGATTTGCTGATAACGAAACAGGTGAAGTGAATTACTTGATTGCAGACTACTATGGAAAACGGGCAAGGTACGGGGCAGGATTAATCATTACGGAAGGTGTCGCCATCAACAAACTGGCCAAAGGAACCTATGGGATACCAGGGATATATACGCATCGTCAAATCTTAAGCTGGAAAAAAGTCACGCGGGAAGTTCATCAATATAAAACAAAAATCTTTGCTCAGCTCTGGCATGTTGGCAGAGTAAGTCATCAGGAAATTCTAAAAGGGAATGCTCCTGTTGCGCCCTCTCCTATCGGTGCCAACGGACATGTGCATCGTTTGAGGAAACCTTTCCAAGCTCCCAGAGCTTTAAATAATATGGAAATTTATCAAATAATAGCTGATTACAAGGATGCAGCAAAAAATGCGATGGAAGCCGGATTTGACGGAGTTGAGATACATGCTGCGCATGGTTACCTGATCGATCAATTTATCAATGAGAAAACAAATGACCGTCAGGATGAGTTTGGAGGTTCCTTACAAAATAGACTGCGATTTTTAGATTTAATTATTAAAGAAGTAAAGAAGGTTGTTCCTAAAAATAGAATCAGCATTCGAATTTCTGAAAAAAAAGATGATGATAAGGATTATGTATGGGAGCATCCAGAAGAAATGGTATGCGCTATAACAGGGATTCTTTCCAAGCATCAACTAAAAATTGTCCATCCATCGGCAGAAAACTACGGTGATATGCTTCAACATAATCAAAAATCGCTTCATGAATTATTCAGGCAATACTGGGATAAAACGCTTATTGCTGTTGGAAATATAGCACCTGAAAAAGGGGCGTCCATTATTGGAGGTAATCAGGCAGACTTGGTAGCATTCGGACAATTATTTATAGCTAATCCAGATCTGGTCGTTCGTCTGAAAGCGAATCAGGAGATTTTTCCGTATCAGACAAAAAATCTGCATACATGTTTAATTTAAGCAGTATATCAAGTAGGATAAGCACTCCTTTATCTCGTTTCTAGTTAAAAGGAGTGCTTTAAAATAACAGTACTTAAAGAAGCGCAAAAGCCTGTTTAAAACGAATGGTTTTCGAAATAGAATGCCATCAAAATATTCGAAGCTTTTTCACTATATATTCTATGAGAACTGTTTATTTAGTTCTACAACCATCGCTCCCATTTTAGGTTTCTTCGGCTGAAATACTTTCTCAATGCCATTCTTCTCTAATTCAGCCGCAGTCACCTTTCCTATCGCTGCTGCTAAAATTCCTTGATTAAAGGCTTCCGCCAATTTCTCCTTATCCTCCTTCATAAATAAATTTCGCACCTGTGTTTTACTGGTAAAAACAACAACATCTACATTTTGAGAGGTAATGGTTTCTTTTAGTATCGATAAAATCTGCTGGTCTGGTTCTTTATAAGAATAGGGTTTAGATAAATAAACAGCATACCCAAGCTGTTCCAGACTTCTTTTTAAATACACGTCATCCTCATTATATGTCTGCAAATAAATTTGTTTTTCTTCGCCCTGTTTGACCGGAGGTAAAGATGCAAGCAAATTTTCCATTGTTCCATCTGCAGAAAGAATGGTTGGTATCAGGTGATGCTGTTTCATCCACTTTGTCGTTTTACTGCCGCGAATGGCAAGGGTTGAGCTTTTTAGTTTATCTATGAAGCTGGTATGGATATGGAGTTTCTTTGCGGATTGCTCTAACGTTTCTGCTCCTATCCCAGTAGTTAGTATGACAAAGTCAAATCTGTTTTCTACAAGCTTTTTTACATCCTGCTGACAAATCGAATCATTCAGCTGATACTCTCCTTGAATCGGTAATTGAATTGTGTTTCCGCCATGTTTACTGATTAGTGTATCAATTGCTTTTGCCTGACGAGATGCAGCAACAGCAACTTGTTTCCCTTTAAGTCCGTCCATATATTTCTCCTTTTCCTATAGCTTTAGTATTCATTCTTTTATTTATTATATTACAAATATTCCAGTGGTTCAGCAAATGATTTCAAAAAATAACTTCTTAATCATTTTCTTTTATCATACCAGTCAAGTGTGTTCATAAACTCCACATTTCTTATTTCCTCTATGGAACAATTCGTTCCCCGTCCATCTTTTAAAAATAGATGAATCTGACCTTCTCCATATCCAGATACTTTACATTCCAAGTCTTTATAATAATTCCCGTTTCGCATCACATTCGCTTGAATCAAAACAGGAGAATTCGTTGCAAAAGCTTGGTTCAATACTTTTGCGATGGCTTCCTCGGTCATCTCTTCTTTTGCTTTCACTTCGATTAGCTGATCATTCATTTCTTCTTTTTTGAGCGCTTCTGAATGGTCGCTTAACATCATGCCTAACCATTTCATAATTCCTCTGTCCTTATACCCGAACTGTTCAGGCGTAACTCGTGTAATCGATATTTTTTCCATGTTCACTCTTCCTTTCCAGAACGATGACCGCCTAGCAATTTCGCACGGTATCTCGCCATTCCGTTTTTAAGCAGACTAGAAGCATGCAGCAGGGAAGTATAACCATGTTTTCTTCTTACAAAATCAATCGTCTTATCCAGCTCTTCGTTTTCCATTGTTTCTTCTGCCGATTCAAATAAATTCAGTTGCAATGATTGCTTTATTTGAAGTTTTCCAAAAGTAACATTAATCACTCGTACGGGCATATTGTCTTTATAATGTTTATGAAAGATAAACAGCATGTGCGCTTTTAATTTTCTGGATGAATCCGTTGCTTCAATCTTTATCTGATGGCTAAACCCGCCTAGTACTGTATCTCTCGAATATCCAATGGTCAGCTTGACAACACCTGTCATGAGCCGGTGCTTCCTTAACCTTGCCACATTCTCATCTGTCATTTCCCGAATAACCGTTTCAATATCGTGTTTAACCGAATAATCTCTGTTTAGTATCTGATTTCTGCTGAAGGAGGTACTTTCCGGTGTGTACGTGTCCGATAACACGGTTCGATCTATTCCATGTGCATGAAAATAGAGCTGTTGACCAATCACACCGAACTTTTCTTTTAATTTGCCAATATCATATTGAGCCAAATCATACATATTTCGAATCCCTATCCGATTTAGATTGGCTTCCGTTTTTTGTCCTATCCCCCAAAAATCAATTAAGGCTTCTATCTTCCATAATTTATATGGAACGTCTTCATAACGCCATTCCCCAATAAAGCCTCGTTGTTCGTCATGCTTTGCCTGATGGTCGAGTGCCAATTTTGCTAAAAGCGGATTATCCCCTATTCCCACAGTTAACACTAATCCCAACTCTCTCCATACATCACGTTGGATTTTCCTCGCTATGTCATGCGTACTGCCAAAAAGTTTATGTGATTTCGTTACGTCGAGGAACGATTCGTCAATAGAATAAACAAGTAAATCCTCTTTCGCTACATAACGCTTAAAAATACGTAATATCTCCATATTCTTTTGTAAATACACTGCCATACGAGGCTCCACGATATCTATATTTGCTTTCTGCGGGATTTCATAAATCCTTGTTCCTGTTTTCACGCCATACTCTTTTTTTACTAAAGGAGAAGCGGCTAACACCAAACCGCCTTGATTATCCGGCTTGGATACAACTGCAATCCGGGATTTTAAAGGATGCTGCTTACGTTCGGCAGCTTCTACGCTTGCGAAAAAAGATTTGACATCTATACATATAATGTCCCGCCGAGGCTCCTTCGAATAATCCATCATGATAATGTTTTTCATCATACTCTCTCCTAATACGAATGGGTGTTTGTATACTCATTATACGAACGTATATTCCTATGGTCAACATAAATCCGTTTAAATAGTCGTGTTAATATATGGAAAGCTGAGATGAATAAAAAAACCCTTCGCGAAATGTTATCGCAAAGGGCCTTCCGTAGTGAATTATCCTGTTATTCCATTTCGATTTTGCGGTCATCTTTGTTCCAGTTAAGACTAATATCATCTTTTTTACACCTGGAGATTCTGCTTCAGCTGAATTATTTAGTCATTCTTTTAAATGAATCATGTGAATATCCCTTTCATCATGTGATAAGGAAAGCTGATTGTATATATAGTCTTGATCAGGGTTGCTGGGGTTAGAAAAATACACGGTATCTACTTGCGTATAATAAATCGTACTTAAACACATTGGACATGGCTCTGTACTGGCGTATATCTCACACCCTTTAAGATTCGTTGTATTTAACGTTTGACAGGCTTCACGAACAGCTTGAATTTCCGCATGCGTAGTCGGATCGTTCGTTGCTGTTACTTCATTCACACCAGACCCAATTACTTTTCCATCTTTGACAACCACTGCTCCAAATGGGGCTCCCTGATGCTTTTGTTCATTTTCATTCGCTAATTTGACTGCTTGTTTCATCCATTCTTTGTTCGACATGTTGGTCCTCTCCTTTATGATGTTTCGTTTTACCAATTATGCTTCAGATTCTTTCAAAATACGTTCAATTTCTTTAAATTCAAGGCGCTCTGCATGCTCTAAAGGAGTAATGCCATCTTTATCACCAATATGGATGTCAGCACCATGGTCTATTAATAGCTTTACTATCTTCTGATGATTTTCCCCGCCGTTTCCTAAAATAACCGCTTCCAATAATGCAGTCCATTGTAAATTGTTTATATGGTTTACGTCTGTGTCAGAGTTCATTAAAAGCTCCTCTACCACATCAACATGCCCGCGCTCTGAAGCAGGAATAAGCGCCGTTCCGCCGAACCGGTTTGTTAATGATGTATCTGCTCCTGCTCCAACAGCAAGCTTCACGATTTCAAGGAATCCTTCAGCTCCAGCATATAGAAGCACATTATCCTGGTTGCTATTGCGGATATTTATATCTGCTCCTTGTTCGATAAGCGCCTTGACAGTATCTGTATGATATTTTTGCGTCGCAGCCATTACTGCGGTTACACCGTGTTCATCTGTTGCATCAATATCTGCTCCAGCTTCTATTAATTTTAAAACCGTTTCTGTATTTCCTTCTTCTGCTGCTGAAATTAACTTTTGTTCCAAATTGGTTTCCTCCTTCTTTTCTTTCTGTGTTGAAAAACCTTCCCCTGTTTTGGCAGCTGCCCTGCGATAAAAATATTTCAGCTTTATCATAACCTTTACCCCTATATAAATATGTTATCATGGAGGTAGCTATATGAAAAATATTAATTTAATTATATTTACTTATTTTTTTAATATATAAAATGAAACTTCATTATAGGTAGAGCTTTGCAGACGGTTCTCTGCGATTAAAGTAGAAAGGATGTTTACGATGGATATTAGGCAGCTGCGCTATTTTATTGCTATTGTAGAAGAAAGGAAAATTTCTGCCGCCGCTAAAAGACTTCATATGTCCCAACCACCCTTAAGTCAACAATTAAAAGCTATGGAAGAAGAACTCGGTGCCACATTAGTCGAAAGAAGCGGTAAATTTTTAGAAATGACAGAAGCAGGGAAAGCTCTGTATACAAATGCGCTGCAAATAACTCAATGGATGGAAGAAACCGAAACAGAGGTAAAAGAGGTTGGCAAAGGGGTAAATGGGAAACTCACTATTGGTGTTAACACATTTTCCGTTAGCGAATTGCCACATATACTTGAACAATTTCAAAAGGAATTCCCAAAAATCACATATAAAATCCAACAAAATGAATCCTCCCATCTTTGCCAATTAGTCAGGGACAGAATTGTGGAACTGGCAATTATCCGAATGCCGTTAGATTTGGACGATTTTTCTGTTCTCCATCTCTATAACGATCCTTTTTATTTCATTACGTCTGAGGAGCAGACATCATTTGATAAAGAAGTATCACTTGCTGAAATCCAGCATTATCCTCTCCTGTTTCCAAGCACAGAGGGATTAGGTGTGCACTATTTGATTTTAGAGGCATTTTCTCGATTTAAACTGCACCCTAATAAGATAGGGGAGTGCTCTGACATTAGCCTTTTAATGGATTTAGTTGCGTCTGGATTCGCCGCATCTATTGTTCCGGAAACTCTGCTGAAACGATATCGCGGGTACCCTGTAGATGCTTATCGGATATCAAGTGCGATGGAGTTAAATGGACCAGTCGGGTTGATATGGCTCAAAGATCATAGCTTGTCTAAATCTGCTCAAAATTTTATAGAGTTGCTCCAAAAAGGATAAGTTCCTCTCTTTCACAGTATTTTATATGGGTTTGGTTCATACTTTTCTGTTTGATTTTGTTTAATTGTCTTTTATCCCCTACGGAATATATCCAAGCTCTATACACAGCTTTATTTTAAATTTTGTATATAGTTCATAAAAACACCTGCTAAAAGCCGTTAATTTTATATACGCTTTTAGCAGGTGTTTTTAGTTTTTATACTGGAGGCTATCTATCTCATTCATGCTTTTTTCTATTTCATGGTCTGCTTCTGCTATCCCTCAACTCAAACCCTTTTCGTCTATATAATTAAAATTTAGTATTATTTTTGTCATCATCTGCCACCATATAAGGCCGCATCATATCATAATCCTCATGCTCTAAAATATGACAGTGCCACACAAACTCTCCGCTATATGGAGCGAATTTAGCGATGACTCTGGTAATGGTTGCAGCAGGAACCTCAATGGTATCTTTCCAGCCGCGGTGATTTGCTGCGGGGGCCTCAGGCGGTCCGGTAAATATGATTTTGCCATCTTGATTATATTGCTCCAGATCGAAAGGCTGATGCTCCAGCACCTGAAATTGGACAAGATGAATGTGAATTGGATGAGAGAAGTTGGTTGTGTTTGTAAAAGCCCAAATCTCTGTTGTCCCTAGCTGCGGATTTTCCGTGATTGGATCATGCCAGTGCTTGTTGTTGAGAAGTAATAAAGGACGATCAAATTCATCAGCAGATCCAACTAATTTTAAATAACGAATACCAGAAATATCATTTTGCTTTAATGAAGGAATAACAGATAAAGTTTGTGGCAAATGGCTTCTATCTTTATTTTTCAATGACTTTGTAACACGGAACTGCATGATATCTCCAGTGTCATCGTTTGGATCAGCGTCTGGTCCTAAGTCATTTTTTAATAGAATGGACTGACCAGCTGCTTTTGAAAAATCAATAATGACATCGATTCGTTCTGCCGGCTGAAAACCGATTTTTTCGATTTCAACGGGATGCCTGAGCAGCCCGCCGTCCGAACCGATTTGTTGAAAGTTTATATTAGAATCAAGCTGTAACTGGTAGGACCTTGTATTGGAAGCATTTAAAATCCGGAACCGATATTTTCTTGGTTCCACCTCTAAGAACGGCCATGCCTTTCCATTAACGATTATTGTATCTCCATTGTATGCAGGCAGAATAGACGGATTTGGCAGGTTTTTTGCTGCATCATCAGGCTGTGATGGGTAAAATAAGGAACCATCTGCGTTCAAGCTTCGGTCTGTAATCATAAGCGGAATTTCATAGTCCCCAGCAGGCAGGTTCAATGATTTCTCGTGCTCATCCCGAAGAATATACATCCCTGCCAGCCCTGCATATACATTCAGCCGCGTAATTCCCATAGCGTGATCATGATACCAAAGCAGGCTTCCGCGCTGATGATTCGGATACGTAAATGTTTCTCTTGAAAAAACAGGTCCGGTTTCTTGGAAGTTATTTGTGTACCATGCTTCCGGATGTCCATCGCTGTCAGCTTTTGTTTCGATACCATGTAAATGTACCACCGTGCGTACGATGGGGAGCTGTTCAAGGCCATGAATCGATACATCAACTGGAAGCAGATGCTTATTCGGCAATTGGTTAAGCCATGCCACGTGAACCGGTTCATCCCGATTTGCCTCAATCATCGGGCCGGGGAACTGACCGTTATACCCCCATAAAGTGGTTGCTGGTAAATCACGATGCAGCTTACGCTTGAATTGCTTCATCGTGATTTCATAGTGAACCCCGTCCCCTGTTTTTTTATCAGGCTTTAGAGGCTGTAGATTAGGAAGCGGATCCACAAATTTTTCTAGCTTACGGCGCATTCGTATTCACCCCATTTCTTTATAATGCGTGTTCAAAAAGTACGATAAATAGGACCAAGAAATTCAAGGCGATGAGATTTTTACGAACGGAGCGTATGTTTTGAATACGTGAGTATTGGAAAAATCCTGTCAACGCAGAAATTCGCTGTGGCATTTTTATTGGACTTTTTAAACATCCTTTCGTAATAGTAAATGTGACTAGAAGCAAAAAAGTGCAAAACTGATGTACACGTATACTAAAGTAATTAGGGTGATACAAAAGGCGTCATTTATGAAAAAATGACTTGGATAAGCTTTACATGATTTGTTTATTGTTTGGTGTGTCATGGTATGCTTTTTTATATTTCAAATTATATTAGACTAAATCATCTAACTTCCACAAAGTTTGACTATTTCATCTAACTTTTGATATATTCGATGATATAATCAAACTATTCTCTGAGATGAATAAGGAAGGAGCTGTTTTATTCATGTCAACGGAAGTTTCCATCTTCATTATGGATATAAGTAATTCGTCAAAAGAAAATATCGGGAAGGCATTAAGTGATTACCTGGGACAATTAAAAGAAAGTATTTCTCTATGGACCAAAAATACAGCTGGAACACAAATCAGTCACCGCGCCGGAGATGAATTGGTACTTGTGAGCAACGGCTATGCAACAGCATATACTCTTGCTTTTTATATCAGCCGCATCTGGAAATTTACTGATCATCCGCCTTATTTTGGCCTGTCATTCGGAACGATTAAAGAGGATGTAAGGGATATAAATATAGAGACATGGATTCATCCATTGATGAAACAAGCAAGGAACGCTAATAATCATCTGAAAAAACAGCCAGATAGATTGCTGTTTCGTTTTGCGTTGCCTGCTTCATCAAATGAACAAGACTTCACGGTTTTTAGCAAGCAGTTCGAAATCTTGATTAATACGAATTTAATGCTGAAGCAGGGACAAATCAACGAACAAACTGACATACAATCTCTCGTCTGTTCGTTATATCTCATACTCGGTCAACAAAAAAAGGTAAGCGAACACCTTAAAAGAACAACAGCTACCATATCCCACCATATGAAACAGGGCAAAACGCAAATCATCTTGCATGCTTTTGATAATATTGTAAAGGTGCTGGATTCATTAGGTGCACAAGATAACCATCGTCTAACAGATAAGCTGCAAACAAATATTAACCATCATATCATCACACATCTATCTGATTATTTCCCTGAGGAAAGGAGATTATCATGACAATATTATTGCTTGTTCTCGCACATTTGATTGCTGATTTTTGGCTGCAATCTGACCAGATGGTGAAACATAAAATCAAGCATTTAAAAAAACACATCCTTCACCACCTGCTGACAACAGGTATTGTACTTGCGGTAATATGGGGCTATCAATATGAGTTTCAGCATGTCATTTCCTATTTTATTTCACCTTTAGCTTTTATTATAATCACACACCTTTTGATTGATTTATTAAAAATAAAATTTGTAGATTCCCTTCCCAAAAGCCCGACGGATAATATGAAGAAACTCGGATATTTTCTAGCAGATCAGGTCTTACACGTTATGATGATACTCCTGACCTGTTTCCTATTCTTTCATATGACAATTGCAGAGATGACAGCAAGTCTTTTAAACCTGAATGGGTCAAGCAGTTTAACTCTGCTCAACACAGCATTATTTTTTGTCATCATTTATATTTTGGCGACAAGTGTCAGCGGGCATATTGTAAAATTTATCATTGGTTCATTACCATCCGAATTTGCCAATTTTGAAGGTGAACTGACGTTGAAAAACCAAATAGCTGCCGGAAAGGAAAAAATCCAACCGAGCGCAGACAATCGTTTTACAGAGGAATATCATTATTTCACTTACTCTGCCCCGCTTCGTTCGCGCGGCAAGCTTATCGGCTATCTGGAAAGATTGCTGGTGGTACTATTAACAGCAGCAGGCGCATATCAGTCGATTGCATTTATCATTGCCGCCAAGTCGATTGCCCGATTTAAGCAGTTAAACGACCGGAACTGGGCGGAATATTTCTTGTTAGGTACGCTGTCTTCTATTTTTCTAGGGTTGGTGCTTGGACTTGTTGTACAAAGAGTTCTTATGTAAGCGATAAGGACTTTCACTAGATTGACCCCTTTCCTCCAGCAAAAAAATCAGGCTGCTGAATATTGCTCAGCAGCCTGATTTTTGGTGAGAATCACCGTACTTACTTAATTTGAATCACAATCTTTCCTTTCGCATGATGGGTTTCGCTCAATCGATGCGCTTCCTTCAATCCGTTCTCGGTAAGCGGGAAAGTATGTCCAATATACGATTTTAATTTCCCATCCTCCATCAGCTTCCCTAATTCAGACAGTTCTCCTCCATCTGGCTCAAGCCATAAGAATCCTGCCTTGACTCCTTTTTGTTTGGCTAACTTTTCATCTGGCTGTCCTGCAATGGAAACGAGCCGTCCGCCTTCCTTTAATACATGGAAGCTTTTATTCAGGATTTCACCGCCCAGCGTATCCACGACAATATCATAATCTTGAAGAACATCTTCAAAGTCTTCCTCTTTATAATTAATGAATTGATCGACACCTAATTCTTTTAAAAACGTCTCATTTTTACCGCTGGCAGTCGAAGCTACATAGGCACCGAAGCTTTTAGCAATCTGAATGGCCATGCTGCCAACACCGCCGGAACCGGCATGAATCAACACTCTATCGCCTTTTTTTATTTCAGAGAAGTTCACAAGACATTGCCAGGCAGTAAGACCTGCAAGCGGAACTGCTGCCGCTTCTTCAAAGCTGATATTTTTTGGTTTCATCGCCAGCAGTTTTTCATCAACCGCTGTATAGGCAGCATACGTGCCATTTGGTGTAAGGGCCGGTCGAGCAAATATCTCGTCACCCACTTGAAAAGAGGTTACATTTTTACCGACTTGTTTGATGACACCTGCCGCGTCCCATCCTAAAATAATTGGAAATTCAAAAGGCACCCCTTCTTGCAGGTAACCTTCACGCAGCTTCCAGTCAATCGGATTAATGGACGTAGCGTGCATTTCTACTAATACCTGGTTATCTTTTATTTCTGGTACGGGAATATCGTCTTTTTCCTTTAGCTGATTTGCATCGCCGTATTGTTCGATAATAATTGCTTTCATAATCAAAACCTCCAGCGCATATTTTTCTGTTGCATTTTTAATAGTATCAAACGAATTTCTTTTTAACAATTAATAGCAATTCACTTGATAATCCCATACTTGAGGAAGATTGGAAATTATTATATTACTCAACTTTCGCACACTGAAATAGACATGTAACCCTTGATATAGTTAGGTAAACCTGCCACCCATTGCTGTACTTGATTTTTGATTAATTTTTGTATTGCTTTA